>NZ_JAXUHN010000091.1:0-118045 GCF_035916875.1 Methylomicrobium sp. Wu6 | reverse complement strand
GCCGTATTGGGAACTACTGGCCGAAAATGGGATGCGCTTTTATTTTCTACCTCCTTACAGTCCTGAGCTGAATCGGATTGAAATGCTATGGCGCAAAATGAAATACGAGTGGCTGCCATCCCAATCGTTTACACCTACCGAACTTGAGGAGGCTATCGATGAAATCGGCGCTGGTTTTGGCTCTCAATACCAATTTACTTTCTGCTAAGCACTTATCGATCAGTAAAAACAAGCTGAAACAAATACTGATTAATTTAATAAAGAACGCGATGGAAGCCTCGCCGGTGGGCGGCAAAATAACTATCTCTACCAAAAATAATATTTACTTCGGAACCGGCGGATTTATCGAGATCAAGGTCGAGGATCAAGGCCCAGGTATGCCAGAGGAAGTCTTGCGGCAATTATATGCTCCGCTTGTTAGTACAAAAGGTAAAGATCACTCCGGTCTTGGATTGACAATTTGTAAAAGCCTGATTGACGAACTAAAAGGCATGATACGCTGCGATTCATCCGCGGCGACCGGGACGGTTTTTCATGTTTTTCTACCGAAAATCCTCCTTAAATCAGAACGAAAAATGTAACGGTGAATTGCCATGCTTTTTGATTCAAGTCTTATAACTCGCGCAGCCGATTCAGACGGCACAAAAGGGGGCAGGATCGATTTATTAATTGTTGATGATGAAAAACTGGTGCGAGACAGTTTGCGCAAGATTTTTGAATTTGACGGTCATAAAGTGGTCTTGGCGCAAAGCGGCCGTGAGGCCATCGATATTTTAAACAAACATCTGGTGGACTTGGTTTTGCTGGACCTGAACATGCCCGACTTGAACGGGTTTGATGTGCTGAAACATGTCGCGGACATGGTGGTGAATACTCAAGTGATCGTGATCAGCGGAGACGCTGGCTTTGCAGAAGCAAGGCGTGCTCTGCGCTATAGCTTTGTTCATGATTTCATTAAAAAGCCTTATGAAGTCAAGGTTTTAAAAAATACAGTCGCTAAAGCGCAAAGAATTATACGTTTGCAGGATGAAAACCGGCAGATTCTTAACCGGCTTCATCAATCGGAACAAATGCACCGGTTTTTTGTGGAAAATTCTCCGGACATCATTTTTTTAATGAATGAGGACGGAAATTTTACCTATTTGAATAAAGCGGTAGAAAATCTATTGGGATGCACGCTGGCCGAAATAACAGGAAAGCATTATTCGACAGTGGTCTATAAGGAAGACTGGTCAAAAGCCGAAACCGTATTTAAAAGCGCGTGTCTAGATCGTAGCAGTGTGACGACCCAGTTGCGTTTGCAGTGCCAAAATGAAAATGAGTTCAGGTATGTAGAAATTACCTCAATGGATATTAATCCCAATTCTATTGATTTGTTCAATTTGGCTCATGACAACTTCAAAGCGCCGCCAAGAATTTTTGGAGTGATCAGAAATATCCATGAACGAAAACTGGTTGAAAACGATCTTTGCAAACTGTATCACGCGATGGATAACAGTCCGAATTTTATTTTTATTACGAACCGGAATGGAATTATCGAATATACGAATCGCAAAATCACTGAAACGACTGGCTTTTCTTCTGAAGAAGTGGTCGGTAAAACGCCCCGTATATTTAGCTCCGGCTTGTCAGCAGACAGTTACATAACTTTATGGGATACTATCTCATCGGGGCAGGTTTGGCGTGGGGTATTGAGGAATCAGAAAAAAAACGGAGAACTTTATTGGGCGCGGGAATCGATCGCGCCGGTAATCAATTCGGAAAGAGAAATTACGCACTTTGTCGCAATCCAGGAAGATGTCACCGAAGCGCTGCAATTGACCGAGAAGCTGTCCTATCAGGCCAGCCATGATGCGCTGACGCAACTGATTAACCGGCAGGAGTTTGATCGGCGGCTGGAACGGGTTGTTGCCTTGGTTGCCAGCAGCAAGGCCAGCCATGCCTTGTGCTATATCGACCTCGACCAGTTCAAGATTGTCAACGATACATGCAGTCATGCCGCGGGAGATGAGTTGCTCAGGCAGATCAGCAGCTTATTTTCGACCGTGACCCGTCGCAGCGATACGCTCGCGCGCCTGGGCGGCGACGAGTTTGCGATCTTGATGGAAAATTGCCCGCTCGAATCGGCGGTTGCGGTGACCGACAAAATTCATCAAGTCGTCGAACAATTCCAATTTTTTTGGCAAGACAAAAGTTTTCGGATCGGTGTCAGCATCGGGTTAGTGATGATCGATTTATGTAACGGCGGTGCCGATATTCACATGAAACAGGCCGATATGGCCTGTTTCATGGCCAAGGAAGCCGGTAGAAACCGGACTCACATTTACCGCGAGGATGACAAGGCCATGGTGCAGCATCATGGCGAGATGAATTGGGTGGTTCGGATAAATGATGCCTTGGAGCAAGACCTTTTTTGTCTTTATGCCCAGGATATCGTGCCGCTCGGCGCGGGCGAAGGTGAACACTGCGAGATTTTGATTCGCATGAGGGACAGAAATGACAATCTTGTCTCGGCCAAGGCTTTTCTGCCGGCCGCGGAACGTTACCAATTGGCTACTAAAATTGACCGCTGGGTGATTCGCAATGTGTTCGATTATTTTACGGATCATTACAAACGTTTAGAGCGTTTATCATTGTGTTCCATCAATCTTTCCGGTTCGAGCCTGAGCGATCTTAACCTGTTGGGTTTTATCGAAAGCGAGTTTGCCAGAACGTCCATGCCGCCTGCCAAAGTCTGCTTTGAAATTACCGAAACCGCGGCCATTGCGAATTTGACCCTCGCAACCGATTTCATGAAGCGTTTGAAAGAATACGGGTGCAAGTTTTCACTGGATGATTTTGGCAGCGGTTTGTCGTCATTTGCGTATCTCAAGCATCTGCCGGTCGATTTTTTGAAAATCGACGGTTTTTTTGTGAAAGATATTGAGCATGATTCGGTCGATTTGGCGATGGTCAAATCGATCAATGATATCGGTCACGTGCTTGGCAAAAAGACGATTGCCGAATTTGTTGAAAATCAGGTGATCCTGCAAACCCTTAACGGCTTGCAAGTCGATTATGCGCAAGGTTATTTCACGGGTATGCCCAAGCCGCTTTACGAAGATCAAACAACCTGCCAACCTTTGGCCAGTTGATAATGCGAAATTGAGCAGCATTTTCCAGGAGGTTCGTTTGATGCCTTTAATACTTCGCGCACATCAACGATTTCGGGCTTTTGTCTTTACTGTGTCTAGCAAATCAAGTAGCATTTGCGGTTGTCCAAAGCATTCCGATAGCGCGGGCTTGCTTAATCGGCACAACGCGCATATAACCCTAAAGCCAAGAGTTCATGTCCATTAACGATAATACGCCGCCGGCCAATTTTGTTCGCCACATCATCAACAACGATCTCAAAACCAACAAACACAATGGCAAGGTCGCGACCCGCTTTCCGCCCGAGCCGAACGGTTATCTGCATATCGGCCATGCCAAATCCATCTGTCTGAATTTCGGACTGGCGCTCGAATACAACGGCACCTGCAATTTGCGTTTCGACGACACCAATCCTGAAAAGGAAAGCGATGAATATGTAGAAGCGATCAAGCGCGATGTGCGCTGGCTCGGTTTCGAGTGGACCGAACTGCGGCATGCATCCGACTATTTCGGACAGCTCTATAATTATGCGGTGCAATTGATAAAAGACGGCAAGGCTTACGTCGACAGTTCGACGCCCGAACAAATCCGCGCCTACCGCGGGACGTTGACCGAGCCGGGCAAAGACAGTCCGGATCGCGGTCGTTCGATTGAGGAAAACCTGGCCTTGTTCCAGGGCATGCGCGACGGACTTTATGCGGATGGGCAATATGTGTTGCGCGCGAAGATAGACATGGCGTCGCCGAACATCAACATGCGCGATCCGACGCTATACCGGATTCGCCGGGTGCATCATCAACGCACCGGCGACGACTGGTGTTTGTATCCAATGTACGATTACACGCATTGTATTTCGGACGCGATCGAGGGCATCACGCATTCGTTGTGCACGCTTGAATTCGAAGACCACCGACCTTTGTACGACTGGGTGCTCGAGCAACTGAACACGCCCTGGCGGCCGCAGCAAATCGAATTTGCCCGCCTGCAACTCGAATATACGATCGTCAGCAAGCGCAAACTGAATCAACTTGTCACCGAAAAGCATGTCTCGGGCTGGGACGATCCGCGCATGCCGACGATCGCAGGGCTGCGAAGGGCAGGGGTCACGCCGGCCGCGATCCGCGATTTTTGCGAACGGATCGGCCTGACCAAAAAAGATTCCTGGATCGAGATGAGTGTGCTCGAGCACTGCATCCGCGAGGATTTGAATCAAAACTCGCCGCGCGTGATGGCGGTATCGGAGCCGTTGCGTGCGGTGATCACGAACTATCCGGACGGGCAAATCGAAAATTTGGGCATAGGCAATCATCCGCAACGGCCGGAACTCGGTTCACGGGCCGTCGCCTTTGCGAAAACGGTGTTGATCGAACGCGACGATTTCGCCGAGAATCCGCCGCCGAAATACAAGCGTTTGGTGCCGGGCGGTGAAGTGCGTTTGCGCGGTTCGTATGTGATCCGTTGCGACGAAGTGGTCAAGGATGATGCCGGGAATATCGTCGAGTTGCGCTGCACCTACGACCCCGATACGCTCGGCAGGAATCCCGAAGGCCGCAAAGTCAAAGGCGTGATTCATTGGGTATCCGAAGCGCATTCTCTGCCGGCCGAACTGCGTCTATACGACCGCTTGTTCTCGGTTCCGCAACCGGACAATGAAGAAAATTTCCTGAATGCGCTGAACCCGAACTCGTTGCAGGTCGTGACCGGCTGCCGGGTTGAGGCGAGCCTGATCGACGCTTTGCCCGAAAGCCGCTTCCAATTTGAACGGATCGGTTACTTCTGTCTCGATAAGGACAGTAAGGACGGCAATCTGGTGTTCAACCGGACCGTTACGCTCAGGGACGGCTGGGTGAAAGACTGATCGTGCCCAATTCGGGCAACCGTTCGCGTATTGCCAATATCAACTGTTTGTAGGGTGAAAAGTCTCAAACTGGCCTTCACTGTCTCCCCGTGACCGCTGTCTCCAACGATCATACCCAAAGGCTGCAACAGGCCGTTGCACGAGCGTTGATGGCCAAAACGCCGCTTAAAATCACCGGCGGCGGTAGTAAGGCTTTTTACGGGAGGGAGGCTTCCGGCGAGCCATTATGCATTGACGGTCATCGCGGTATTGTCAATTATCATCCGTCCGAACTGGTCGTAACTGCGCGCGCCGGCATGTTGTTGACAGAACTCGAACAGACGCTCGCCGAACAAGGCCAGATGCTCGCTTTCGAACCGCCGCATTTCGGCGAAAAGGCCACCCTGGGCGGCGCTATTGCCTGTGGGTTTTCGGGGCCTCGGCGGCCTTTTGCGGGCTCTGCCCGCGATTTTGTACTCGGCTGCAAGATTATCAACGGCAAGGCGGAGGTGCTGTCGTTCGGGGGCGAGGTGTTCAAGAATGTCGCGGGTTTCGATGTGTCGCGCCTGATGGTCGGAGCCCTCGGCACGCTGGGCGTATTGCTCGAAATTTCGTTGAAAGTGCTGCCGCGTCCCGATGCCGAATGGACTTGCCGTTTTGAATTGCCGATTGCCGATGCGCTGGCCAAAATGACGACGCTGGCTTCCGGTCCGTTGCCGGTTTCCGGCCTTAGTTATGATGGGCGCGAGTTGCATGTCAGGTTGTCCGGCGCCGAGAAGGCGGTCAAAACAGCCGCGACGCGTATCGGCGGCGATGCCGGGGCGGCCGATAGCGCTTATTGGCAAGAGTTGAACGAACATCAGCTCGATTTTTTCCAAGTCGAAATGAATGTATGGCGCTTGAGTTTGCCGCCTGCGACCAAACCATTGGCGCTCGCGGG
This sequence comes from Methylomicrobium sp. Wu6, assembly GCF_035916875.1. Taxonomy (NCBI): domain Bacteria; kingdom Pseudomonadati; phylum Pseudomonadota; class Gammaproteobacteria; order Methylococcales; family Methylococcaceae; genus Methylomicrobium; species Methylomicrobium sp. Wu6. Next base: position 112,136 of record NZ_JAXUHN010000091.1, on the reverse strand, counting down.
CGACTGGGTTTATGATTGGGGGGGCGGTTTACGCTGGCTGAAAACGGCTGAGCCGGCCGAGGCGGTATTTGCGGCGGCGGAACAGGCGGGTGCACATGCGTTGCTGTTTAAAAGGCAAAATCGCAGCGGTGAGGTATTTCACCCGTTGACCGGAAGATTGAAGCAATTGAATCAACACATCAAACAGGCGTTCGATCCTTATGGTCTGTTCAATCCCCAGCGAATATACCAGGATTGGTAGTGCATACCCGTTTCGCAGATCATGTCGATGTATTACAGCGCGGCGAACTGGAAGCAATCTTGCGCGCCTGTGTGCATTGCGGGTTTTGTAATGCGACATGCCCCACCTATCAACTTCTGGGGGATGAACTGGACGGCCCGCGAGGGCGCATTTATCTGATCAAGCAGGTGCTCGAAGGCCAGCCTGCGACGCGGTTGACGCAGACGCATCTTGACCGTTGCCTGACTTGCCGAGCCTGCGAAACGACTTGTCCTTCCGGCGTACGGTACGGGTATCTCCTGGATGCGGGCAGAAGCATTGTCGAGCGGCAGGCGGGGCGGGCTTTTTTCGATCGCTTGAAGCGTTATGTCATCATCCGAGTATTTCCCTATCGGAACCGGTTTTCGGTGCTGTTGGAAATCGCGCGTCGGCTCAGACCGTTGTTGCCGTCATATTTCAGCAACAAAATTCCGCCCGCAACGCCGCAAGCCCTTTGGCCGGCGGCCCAGCATGCGCGCAAAATGCTGATTCTGCCGGGGTGCGTTCAGCCTGCGCTGGCGCCGACGATCGATTTGACGGCTGCCAACGTGCTGGACCGGCTAGGCATTTCGTTGCTGCAAGTGAAAAGTGGCGCCTGCTGCGGCGCATTGCCTTATCATTTGTCGGCGCATGAAAGGGCGCTCGATCTGGCGCGCAAAAATATCGATGCGTGTGATCCGTATCTACGGCAAGGTATTGAAACGATCGTTTCGACCGCGTCCGGTTGCGGCTTGATGGCAAAGGATTACGGCCGGTTGCTCAACAATGATCCCGCCTATGCCGAAAAAGCCGCGCGTTTTTCGGCGGCGGTCAAGGATATTGCGGAAGTGTTAGCTGGTGAAGATTTGTCTTCATTTCAGGCCGGCAGCCAGCGCATCGCCTTTCAATCGCCTTGCACTTTGCAGCACGGCCAGCGGCTCAAAGGGTTACCCGAAGCGATTCTGCAAAAGATCGGTTATCGATTGACTCCGGTTGTCGATGCGCATCTGTGTTGCGGTTCGGCCGGCATGTATTCGCTGTTGCAGCCGGGCTTGGCCGTAAAATTACGCGATTCGAAGCTGCAAGCGTTGCAGGCTGGACACCCTGATATCATTGCGACTGCGAATATCGGATGTTTGATACATTTGCAATCGTCCTCTCGGCAAAAAGTCTCGCATTGGATAGAATTGCTGTAATAATTATTTTTTCTTTACAACTGTCTTTTAGATAATTATAAAGCGCATTTTTAACAGCTGATTTTCTTATGACGAAAGACACACAGCCATCCGCAGCGGAATCCCCCAAAGCCGAACCCGAAATCGAAAAAAGTAAGCGCGACGCCGATATCGAGATTGAAGATTATGAACTGCATCTGATCGATGAATACATCTCGTTTCCGACCGAAGATGAGAAGGCCGTGAAAAAGATGGCTGCGCGCAGAAAAATCGAAATGTATTGGGAAAAAAAGAGTCTGAGGGAACAGTTGGGCGATTTTAACGAAGACGACCTCGATTTTTGATCGGGACCTGCGCGGTTGATAGCGGTATTGTACTCGTGCTTGGCGCGGGGTGGACGTTATTTGTGCCGTATTTTAATATTTTCGACCCAAGCCAGGCGGGAAATTTTGAGGAGACCAAAGCGCCATGCCGGAAGCCGTAGACAGACGGCGATTTTTTCGTGTCAACGATGAAGTCGATCTCTATTATCGAAAAATCGCTCGCCAGGAGGCGAGCGAAGCCAGTCGTATTGACGAAAATGTGCTGACCAGCGATGCCTTGCCTCAGATCATGGACGCGCTTGAGCATGAAATGCATGCTGTCTTGACGCGGATCGAGGCGACGCAATCCGATGTTGCGGAGTATTTGAAATTGCTCAATTACAAGGCCGACATGCTGGCAGAGTGCCTGTCGCAGCAGAATGCCCTGGTCAGGGAAAAAAATTCCTGTCATGTGAATTTGAGTGCGTCAGGCCTTGCCTTCGGCAGCGAACAAGCCTTGCATGAAGGCGATTTTCTGGAAGTGAAGATTCTGTTGCCGGCGTCGCGGGCTCTGGTCACGACCTGCTGCCGGGTCATTCAATGCCGGCAGAATCCGTCGAACGATCAGCGTTACCCGTATGTCGTCAGCGTCGATTACTTGAACATGAAGGAAGAGGACCGCGAACTGTTGATCAAGCATGTGATCAAACGCCAAATAACGCAGATTCGTGAGCAAAAGGTTTGACGCGCGTATATCGATCAATAGCTTCATGGCCGAGCGCGGCAATACGCCCGTGCTGATTTCCGACAGCCAAAAAAAAATCCTGGCCCTATTGGCTGACGGTGAGTTTCATTCCGGCGCCGAACTCGCAACGGCTTTGGGCGTGAGCCGCTCCGCGGTCTGGAAACAATTGAACGGACTGGAGCTTTTGGGTGTGCGGCATGCGGCAGTCAGCGGTAAGGGCTATCGTTTGTCTCGGCCGATAGAGCTTTTGGACAGCGCTAAAATCCTTGGTCATCTCGACGACAAAAGCCGAGCAAAGATTTCCAGACTGGAAATTCATGATCAAATCGACTCCACGAACACCTACCTGAGCAGCCTGGCGAGGCAAAACGCGCCTTCGGGCCATGTCTGCCTTGCGGAACGGCAAATCGCCGGAAAGGGCCGGCGCGGCAGGCAATGGGTTTCACCTTACGGCAGTAATATTCTGTTGTCGATCCTATGGCGTTTTCAGCATGGGCCCGCCGCGATTTCGGCATTGAGTCTGGCGATCGGCGTCGCGGTAGTCCGGGCATTACGGTGTCACGGCATCGTTAATGCCGGTCTGAAATGGCCGAACGATATTTACAGCGAAGGCAAAAAGCTGGGCGGCATTCTGATCGAAGTAGCGGGCGAAAATGAAGGACCCTGTTATGCGGTGACCGGTATTGGCCTGAATCTGTTTTTGCCGGAGGAGGAGGCGGTGGCTATCGAACAGCCGTGGACTGACCTCTGCCGCATTGTTGGCGGCCAACACATCGGTCGAAATCAACTTGCTGGTGAGTTGATCGGTCAACTGCTTGCGGTGCTGGCCGAGTTTGAGCAAACTGGACTTTCAGCCTATCTGGATGAATGGCGGGATTATGATTGTTTGCGCGGCGAATGGGCCAGCGTCTTTATCGGAGCGCAGCAATTCGATGGAACTCTGGAAGGCATCGACGCGCAAGGATTTTTGCTGCTGCGCGATGCGGAGCAAAAGCTCCGCGCCTTTGCTTCCGGCGAAGTCAGTTTTAGGCGAACATTTCCGTGAATCTGCTCGTCGATATCGGTAACTCCCGCCTGAAATGGGCGCTTTCGGATCAAGGCGGGCTTGCCGTAGGCATTGCGCTGTTAAATCATACGCTGACCGAGGGACGTTTGGCCGAAATCTGGCGTGACCTTCCAAGGCCGGGCCATTTGGCTATCGCCTGTGTCAGCGCCCGCCGGCTTGCCGGGATCGTGCGTTCGGCGGCGAGTACTTTATGGCCCGGCATTGCCGTCCTCGAAGCAAAATCGGAGGCACAGGCTTTTGGCGTCACCAATGCTTACCTGCAGCCCGAAAAACTCGGCGTTGACCGTTGGCTGGCCTTGCTGGCGGCGCGCCGTCATTACACTTTGCCAGTATGCATTGTCGATTGCGGGACCGCGATAACAGTCGATTTGCTCGACGAGAGCGGCCGTCACTTGGGCGGCATGATTTGCCCCGGGTTGGAACTGATGAAAAAATCGCTCAGTGGAGGCACCGAGGCGTTGGGCTATGATGATTCGGCCTTTACTGCGGGGCCCGCCAATCATACCGCTGCTGCCATTTATAGCGGCGTGCTGGCTGCTGCGGCCGGTCTGATCGAACATGTTTTTTCCGCGCGGTCAGAACACTGCGGGTTGCTATTGACTGGCGGCGATGCATCGCTGATCGCGGGCCAGCTCGGCTGTGCCAGCCGGATCGATAACGATCTAGTGCTCCGCGGACTGTCTTTGCTCTTGGAATAATGCCTATGAAAACAGCCTTTTTTCTTGTGCTTTTGGCGAATCTGACATTATTGATGTATGAGCATCATCGTGGCGCATACGAACAGGTTGCTGAAACGCCCGCGCCAGATGCGGCGATGCTCCAGGAGAAGATCGTGCTGGTGAGTGAGCAAAAAAGTGAGCCGCCGGCGGCAGCGCGGACTACTCTTGCCGCGACGGTTCCGAATCAAAGCAACCTGCAAAAGATCGCGGCAACGCCTGAGGCTGCAATGCAGTCCCCGGTGCAGCAAAATACATTTGCCTGTTTTGAGGCAGGCCCCTTTGCGAATGAGCAAATAGTTAAGGCCTGGAGCAAAGCGGTCGGCGAAGTTGATGGAAACATGAAACTGGTGATACGCAATGCGCAGGAAGTCGCCGACTATTTGGTGCTTTTCCCGGCAGCAGACAGTCCGGAGGACATGAAATCCGTTATGCAAGCTTTGCGGGATAAGGGCATCAGTGACGCCTATCCACTCGCCACAGGTCAGTATAAGGGCTACATTTCGCTCGGCATGTTTCGCCGTGAAGCCCAGGCCGCGCGCATGCAAGAAGACTTGCAGGGCAGGGGCGTCGAGGCTGTCGTAAAGCCGCGTTTCAAGGATGCGGGTCAGAAATATGCCTTCTTTACAGGTCCAGGCGCCGTTGCGGTCCGTCTGGGCGAGTTGGGACAAAAATATCCGAAAATTCTTCTCAGAGCGTTGCGCGATACCGATCCAAGCTGCCTGGAAAGTCGCCCCGGTCAATCGACACGCCCAGTGACGGAAATCGTGGAGAGTGCGGCCAAAGAGACTTCGTTGTCTCAGCAGAAGATGCCTGATTCGGAAACGCCATCCGGCAGTGTCGTCAGCATCGAAAATGCGCCATTGAAAGCCGATGTCCCGGCCATTCGAAAAACGCCTGCCGAAGCAGAGCAAAAGCAGCAGAATGACACTGAAGATGCAAACGCTGTCAACCTCGTCTGCTACGAGGCGGGGCCGTTTCCGAATGAGCAAAGCCTGAGCGTCTGGCAAAAACAGGTTGCTGGCGCTCAGGGCCGAATGAAGCCGGTATTTCGAGAGGGCAAAGTGATCAGCGATTATTTGGTTCTGTATCATTCCCCGGGCGGCGAGGAAGCAACGAAAGATGCTATGCATATGTTGCGCGAGCGGGGTCTCGGAGAGGTCTGGCCGTTGTCGGCGGGCGAGCAGAAGGGACAGATATCGTTGGGTGTTTTTAACAGGGAAGAGAATGCTTTGCAAATGCAAAAAAGTCTGCTCGATAAGGGCGTCGATTCGGTTGTCTCGCCGCGTTATAAGAATAAGCGGCAAAAATATGCGCTGATTGCCGGTGCCGAAGCGATTGCCGGAAGCCTACGGGCCCTGGAAAAGAGCTATCCTGACATCAAGCTCCACAAGATGCCGGATTCCGAGCAGAATTGCCCTAAAGATACTGCGGTCATGCCTTGATTAGTCGGCTTTTTTGCGGCAAGTAACGGCGCCCGATTTGGCGCATAAATCCTGTCAAAACCCTGAAAACGGCAGGGTAAAAGGCACCCCCGCATTGTCGCCCTTCTAAGCCGAAAAAATGCGGAGAGCGTCTTCTCGGGTTTGCTCGATGCGTCAGTACAAGGTTGTGTCTTTATAAAAAAATACAATATATTTCAACATATTATGATTTTTTGTTGGGTGTGGAGATGGGCCGTTCTTTTCAGTGTGTGGCTCTGCAAACAGGCGAAGTTGGATTTTTTTTTCATATGGCTTTGACACAAGGCCTTATATCATGATAAAAATTACGCCGTTGTTCAGATATAAACCGACAACCGGCTCGTTAAAATTTTTTTGATGGGTTGCTCTCTTGAGGAGAGGGGCTTATAACATTAATAACTATAGAGGATTTAAAAATGGCTGAAGCACAAGAAAAAGATAACACCTGGATCATCGTTGGCGTTGCCATCGCGTCAATCATCCTGTTGGTTGTACTGCTGAAGAAAGACGAAACGAAGCACCTCCAAAGCGGCGCCGTTGCTGCAAGTAATGCTGAAATCGATCAAGCATTATCAAAAAGAAAAACAAGCAACGTTACCGAAAAATAAAAAAATAGTACCCCCTGGTGGCGTTTGCCTGCAGGGGGTAACTCCTTTCTCGAAAAAATCCCCCTCCTCAACCTTATTTTTGATCTGATTCCGCCGGCCCCGCAGGAACAGATGAAGTCCTCCCGATAGACTACTCCGCTTTTTCCTGGTTTCGGGAAAAACGTCTTGTGGCCTATCGAATTTTAATCCCTAGAACTTTGCTTTACGGCGCGCCGCTCTCCCCGATGACGGGATGTAGGGTAGGTCGCTGCTAGATCAGTTCCGCATGCAAAAGCGATATTAGCCTGACGATTATGGCTTCTTCTCCAGTTCCAGCAATTTTTCCTCCAGCTTTTTGATCTTCTTGATCAGATCGGGCAATTTCTGTATTGCCAGCTGCTCCTTATAAGCGGTTTTTTTATCCTTGGCCGGGCTGCCGAAATATTGCGCGCCGGGAGGAATGTCGCCGGCGACGCCTGAGCGCGCCAACACCACTGCACCCTTGCCGATTGTGACATGATCCGCGATACCGGAACTGCCGGCCAGAATCGCATAGTCGTCGATCGTGCACGAGCCCGAGACGCCGGTTTGACCGCACATGATCACATGCCGTCCGACCTTGTTGTTATGGCCGATCTGCACCAGATTATCGATTTTGGATCCTGTGCCGATTACGGTGCTGCCCAAGGCTCCCCTGTCGATGCAGGTGTTGGCTCCGATTTCGACGTTGTCTTCGATTCTGACATTGCCGATTTGCGGCACCTTGACATGCGCTCCGTTTCTGAATTTATAGCCGAAGCCGTCCGCGCCGATGATCGCGCCGGAATGGATCGTGACATGATCGCCGATTTCGACGTCATCGTAGATCACCGCATAGGGATGGATGCGGCAGTGTTTGCCGATTTTGACATTGCTGCCGAGATAAGCGCCCGCCAGAATCGCACTGTGATCGCCGATGGCCGTCCACTCGCCGATCACCGCATAAGGGCCGATATAAACCGATTCTCCCAGCGTCACATCGTTTGCGAGCACGGCCTGCGGTGCGATTTCGGGCGTATAGACGCGCTCGGGATGCAGGTGTTTGACTGCTTCGATAAAGGCGAGTTCGGGATCCTTGCAGACCAGCAAGGCTAATGATTCGGGAACTTCCTGAGTGGTAAATTCTTCGCCTATCAAGCAAGCCGATGCGGCCGATTGTTGTAGATGCACGGCGTATTTGGCGCTGGTCAATTGCGTGACCTGACCCGCCTTCGCGGAGCTGATGTCGGCAGCGGAATGGATCGTTTGGTCGGCATCACCGCCTTCGATGCGGGCTCCGCAGAGCACGGCTAGTTCTTTTACGGTTATCGGCATGGAGTACTCGCTTTTTGTTTCAGTCTTGTAGGTCGGGGTAGGCGTAACCTTAACCCGGCATGGTGGCTACAGGGTATTCTTTGAGGATGGTTTTTCTTCCGTCACGGTTGGACGATTGTCTTGCTCAGCCGCCAAATCCGGCGATGTAAGCCTTCTGCGGTTAGTTTACCAAATCCAGCCCGAATTGCCGAAAGCCGATAGCCTAACTCAGGCCGCTTTTTCTGCAATTGCAGGGGGTTTTTACCGAAGTCCGGCCGACAAATACACTTCCGGGTCCAATTGCGCGATCAGTTGGAAGGCGTCAGACAGAGCCTACGAGAAATACTGCGTTAGCGGTGGGGAGCGTTAGTCACGTCGCCAGTGACCGGACTTGCCGCCGTCTTTTTCGATCAGGCGCACGGCCTGCAGGGTCATGCCGCGGTCCGTCGCCTTGCACATGTCGTAAATGGTCAGCAGCGCGATTTGCACGGCGGCCAGCGCTTCCATTTCGACGCCGGTCTGGCCGTTGGTCTTGACCAGTGTCTGGCAGCGAATACGGTTATGTTCCGCCTCGGCGTTGAATTCGACTGCCACATGCGTAATCGGCAGGGGATGACACAGCGGGATCAAATCGGAGGTTTTTTTGCTGGCCATGATGCCGGCGATTCTGGCCACGGCCAGCACGTCGCCTTTTTTATGTTCGCCGTTGAGGATCATGCTCAAGGTGGCGGACTGCATCTCGATATAACCCTCTGCAATCGCAGTGCGCTGGGTGATGGCTTTTTCGCCGACATCGACCATGATCGCTTCGCCGGCCTGATTAAAATGTGGAGTATGCGTCACAATTCGGTAGAATGACTGATTAAAACGCTCCCGTGGGAGCACAAGGGCTGATTTTTTATCATTGCGTGAAGGGTTATGTCAATCAAAGTTCGCTATTTTGCCAGTCTGAAGGAGCGAGTCGGGCGTTCGGAAGAGCGGGTGACGATCGCCGAACCTATTACCGCGAAAGCGCTTTGGCGGCAATGCGTTCCCGAGCTGTCGCCGCCGGAGCAAATCCTGGTTGCGATCAATCTGGATTATGCGGATTGGGACAGCCTCGTCAAAGAAGGCGATGAAGTGGCGTTCTTTCCGCCGGTGACCGGAGGCTAGCGTGTTGATCAAAATTTCTGCCGAGTCCTTCGATCCGTGGTCCGAAGTGCGCGATTATCAAGACGAATCCGGGCAAATGGCTGGCAAATTTGGCGCGACGAGCCTATTTGTCGGCACGATGCGCGACTTCAACGAAGGCGATGATGTCGCCGGCATGATCCTCGAACATTATCCCGGTATGACCGAGAGAGCTCTCGAAAAAATCGTCCGGGAAGCCGTCGAGCGCTGGCCGGTGATCGATACGCTGGTCGTGCACCGGGTCGGCGAGATTGGGCCTGGAGAGCCGATCGTGCTGGTCGCGGTGTGGACTTCGCATCGCGGCGATGCGTTCGATGCAAGCCGATACATTATGGAGGCGCTCAAATCGAAAGCGCCGTTCTGGAAGAAAGAAGTGTTGAAAGGCAGGGGCGAACGCTGGGTCGCGCACAATACCGACGGCTATTTGAAAACCGAGTGAGGCAAAGGATGTTGGGAGCATTGGATAAAATGCAGGTGAAGCTGGAGCAAACGGTGCAATACCGCCTCCCGCTCGGCGACCAGAGTGTTGAGTTGAACCCCTTGCTCGGCCAGCCGATCAGGTTGCGCCATACCGGCAACATTTTTTGCGTGCATTGCGGCAAGGCGACCAAAAAAAGTTTCAACCAGGGCTACTGCTATCCCTGCTTCATCAAGCTGGCGCAGTGCGACATGTGCATCATGAAGCCGGAAACCTGCCACTACGCGGCCGGCACCTGCCGCGAGCCGGCCTGGGGCGAGCAGTTCTGCATGCAGCCGCATATCGTCTATCTGGCCAATTCGAGCGGCATTAAGGTCGGTATCACCCGCCAATCGCAAATCCCGACGCGCTGGATCGACCAGGGCGCGGTGCAGGCCCTGCCGATCTTCCGCGTGCCGTCGCGCCATGTCTCCGGCATGATCGAAGTGATCCTTGCCAAGCACATCAGCGACAAGACCAGTTGGCAGCAAATGCTGAAGAATCAGGTCAGCCCGATCGACCTTCAGGCCGAACGCGATAAGTTGAGGGATGTATGCAGGTCAGAGCTGGATGAAATTAGTGCGCGCTTCGGCGACAAGGCGATCGATTTTTTGACGGATCAGTCCGGCGTCGATATTCGTTATCCGGTAGACCGCTACCCGGTCAAGGTCGCTTCGTTCAATCTGGACAAAAATCCGGAAGTAGCGGGCGTTCTGCACGGCATTAAGGGACAGTATCTGATGTTGGATGCCGGGGTGATCAATATCCGCAAGTTTACCGGATACGAAGTCGAGTTTTCCGGTTTGTAGTATTAGAAAAACTCGGCTTCAAAATCGAGTTGACGTTCGTGGTAAATAAAAAAGCTATGCATGCCCTGCATTTTGATCTGCGATGGTTAACGTCCGTCTAAGTTAGGGTGCTGAATTAGCCCGGCGGCCAATGCAGCGCCCGTCCGCCCAGCAGATGCAAGTGCAAATGATAAACCGCCTGACCGCCGTTTCGGTTGCAGTTGAACAGCGTTCGGTAGCCGTCTTCGGCGATGCCTTCCTGCTTGGCCAGCTTGACTGCGGTTTGCAGCAGTTGTCCCTCCAATAAGGTGTCGTCGATCTCGTTCAGTGTGGCAATGTGGCGTTTCGGAATCACTAGGATGTGGACGGGGGCTTGCGGATTGATGTCGCGAAACGCCATTACGGTGTCGTCTTCGTAAACCACATCAGGTTTGATGTCGCCGGCGACCATTTTGCAGAATAAACAATTCGTCATGGTTTTTCCTTGTGCTGTCGGTAGGGTCAATCTTGGTATGCGGGTGTCTTTTGGCATGTCATCGCTGGCTGCATTTTATAACGATTTGGAGATTGATGGCGATTGGAGTCGCTAATCTGGTGTCTTTTTGGGCTGCAAGTTATCTGTATTTTGATAAGGTGCGTCCAGCGTACCAGGCTAAGCTTGAAATACTCGGACGAAGGAGCTAAATCGTCCTGCGCCCGTTAAATGCATGCAGCAGCGTGCCGCTGTCGATGAATTCGAGTTCGCCGCCCATCGGCACGCCGTGCGCGATGCGGCTGGCCTGGACGTGATGCTTGCGGGCGAGTTCGCCGATAAAGAAGGCGGTAGCTTCGCCCTCGACGGTCGAGTTGGTCGCCAGCACCAGTTCCTTGATCTGCCCGGCGGCCAGTTGCTGTTCGAGTTGATCGAGGCCGAGCTCGCCGGGGCCGATACCGTCCAAGGGGGAAAGGCGGCCGTGCAGCACGAAATACAGGCCCTTGAAGATGGCCGCTTGCTCGATGATCCATACGTCGGAAGGGTTTTCGACGATGCATACCAGCGATTTGTCGCGGGCCGGATTCGCGCAGATGTCGCAGAGCGGCTTTTCGGTCAGAGTACGGCAGTTGCCGCATTGGCCGATGTTGTCGATCGCCAGTAGCAGCGTTTCGGCCAACGCGCGCGCGCCTTGGCGGTCTTTTTGCAGCAGATGGAAGGCCATGCGCTGCGCGGTCTTCGGGCCGACGCCGGGCAGGCAGCGCAGATGCTGGATCAGGCGGCCCAGGAGGCCGTTGTCACGCATGCTCAGAACGGCATTTGAAAGCCGGGAGGCAAGGGCAGGCCGGCGGTAATTTCGGCCATTTTTTCTTTCTTCATTTTGGCGACCTTGTTGACTGCGTCATTGATTGCGCCTGCGACCAGGTCTTCGAGCATGTCCTTGTCGTCGCCGAGCAGCGACGGATCGATCGTGACCTTGCGCACTTCGCGCTTGCCGGTCATCAGAATCGTGACCATGCCGCCGCCGGATTGACCGGTCACTTCCATCGCTTCGATTTCTTCCTTTGCGCGTTTGAAGTCTTCCTGCATTTTCTGGGCTTGCTGCATGATGCTACCGAGAGGATTTTTCATGAGTGTTCTCCTTGATTAAACGGGTTCGATGGTGCCGGGAATGACCCGTGCGCCGAAATGTTCTTTGAGTGCCTGAATGTTTTGATCGGCTTCGATCGCATCGACCGCGGTCTGTTGCCGGTCTTCGCGCTGCTTGAGCAATTGCTCGGCCGGCGTCTCGGTGGTCGGTTTTTCGATCAGGACCGTCAGTTTGAGCGGTTTGCCGCGCAAGCTGCGAAGCGCGGCTTGCAGCTTTTCGGCGCGCATTGGCGACAGCATGGTTTGATACGCCGGGTCCAACAGCAGCGTGCAGGCATGATCGTCGATCGAGTGCAAGGCGCACTGTTGCGCGAGTTGTTTGGTGATGCTTTCGAGCCGCATCGCCGCGATCATGTCCGGCCAATTGTCGGTTGCGGGTGATGCGGGTAGGGGCTGCGCTGCGGTTGGTGTGCGGGGTTCTTCGCGCGCCGGTTGGCTGGCAACGGGTTCGAGCGCTGGCCTGACCGGCGCCGCTTTGGCGGTAGGTTGAGGGCGCGTTTCTTGAACGGTGTTTTGTGTGGCCGGCCGAAACGCCAGCATGCGCAGCAGCGCCATTTCAAAACCGCTTCTTGGATCGGGGGCGAGGTCCAGGTCTTTTTGACCGAGAAGGCCGATCTGGTAGTAAAGATGCACGTCTTCGGGCGGCAGTTTGGCCGCCATTGCCGCGATCAGTTCGCTGTCGATTCCTGCATCGATATGGACCGGCGCCTGTTGCAGCACCGCGATCGCATGCAAGGCTTGCAGCAACTGGCGCAGCACGCCGCCGAAATCGGGCGACAAATCGGCTAGATCGGCGATGACTTGCAACAGCCCTGACGCATTCTGCGCGGCCAGCGCACACAGTATATCTCCGATCGGTTGCTGTGCGATCACGCCGAGCATCGAACCGACATCATCGGTCATGACCTTGCCGTTGCCGTGGACGATCGCCTGATCGAGCAGGCTCAGGCCGTCGCGCATGCTGCCGTCGGCGGCGCGCGCCAGCAGTTTCAGGGCCGGGGCTTCGAAGGCGATTGTTTCCTGGTTCAGGATGAATTCCATCTGGCCGCTTATCTGGTCCTGCGACAAGCGTTTCAGGTTGAATTGCAGGCAGCGCGACAGCACGGTGACCGGAATCTTGTGCGGATCCGTCGTCGCGAGCAGAAACTTGACATGCGCGGGCGGTTCTTCGAGCGTTTTGAGCAACGCGTTGAAGCTGTGGCCGGACAGCATGTGCACTTCGTCGATCAGATAGACCTTGAAGCGGCCCTGGTTCGGCGCATATTGCGCATTGTCGAGCAAATCGCGGGTGTCTTCGACCTTGGTGCGCGAGGCGGCATCGACTTCGATCAAATCCAGAAAACGGCCTTCATCGACGTCCCGGCAGACCTTGCAGGCGCCGCAGGGATTATAATCCTGCAGATTTTCGCAGTTGATGGCCTTGGCCAGAATACGGGCCAGGGTGGTTTTTCCGACGCCGCGGGTGCCGGTAAACAGATAGGCATGATGCAGGCGATCATGTTGCAAGGCGTGGATCAACGACTTGACGACATGTTCTTGACCGACGATTTCGGAGAAATTATGCGGGCGCCATTTGCGGGCGAGAACCTGGTAATTCATTTCAGGCTCGTAAAGACATAGAAAGCGAGTAGGGCGGTAACCGCACCAGCCACATCCCGGCACACGAATCTGCTGCTACCGTTGCTTCCTTCCGGACCTGGCGGGGTTTGCAGCGTATCGTTGCGAGAGGACCGATACGATTACCATAATTCAGCCTTGGCGGCTGTGAGTCGGCTATTATCTTTGGGATCGGCAAAAAATGCAAGTCTCATTGAATTAATTTTTTCGCGATCGCGAATCGGTGGCAACGGCGTGGGCTAATCATGCTAAAGTTAGCCGATTCGTTAAGCCCATATATTTCAACCTCAAAACGATCAACATGACTGAAGCAGCAACCCTTTTTTCCGAAGCAAAACACGTGATTCCGGGAGGCGTCAATTCGCCGGTGCGTTCGTTCAGCGGCGTCGGCGGCACCCCGATCTTCATTGAGCGGGCGCAAGGCGCTTATATTTACGATAGTGAAGGCAAGGCCTATATCGACTATGTCGGCTCCTGGGGGCCGATGATTCTGGGACATGCGCATCCCGAGGTGATCGCGGCAGTCAAGGCTACGGCAGAAAAGGGCCTGAGTTTCGGCGCGCCGACCGAAATCGAGACGCGCATGGCACAAACAGTCTGTGAGCTGATGCCGTCGATCGAGATGGTGCGCATGGTCAGTTCCGGCACCGAGGCGACGATGAGTGCGATCCGGCTGGCCCGGGGCTACACCGGACGCGACAAGATCGTCAAGTTCGAGGGCTGCTATCACGGCCATTCCGATGCGCTGCTGGTCAAGGCCGGCTCCGGCGCGCTGACCTTCGGCGTGCCCAGTTCGCCCGGCGTACCGGCGGCGGTCGCGGAAAACACGGTCACCTTGACCTACAACGACAGCGGGGCGGTTGCCGAGTTATTCGCGCAAATCGGCGAAGAGATCGCTTGCATCATCGTCGAGCCGGTGGCCGGCAATATGAACTGCATTCCGCCCGCGCCAGGATTTCTCGAAACGTTGCGGAAAGTCTGCGATCAATACGGCAGCGTGTTGATCTTCGACGAAGTGATGACCGGTTTCCGTGTCGGTTTGCAAGGCGCGCAAGGCGTTTACCGGATCAGGCCGGATTTGACCACCTTGGGCAAGGTGATCGGCGGCGGCATGCCGGTCGGTGCGTTTGGTGGCAGTCGCAAGATCATGGAGTTTTTGGCGCCGGCGGGCCCTGTTTATCAGGCCGGTACCTTGTCGGGCAATCCGGTTGCGATGGCGGCTGGCCTGGCGACGTTGAAATTGATACAAGAGCCGGGGTTCTATGAAGCGCTCGGCGCGAAAACCCTAAAGTTGATGAGCGGCTTACGGGCCTTGGCGGATCAATCCGGGATCGGCTTCACGACCAACGCGGTCGGCGGCATGTTCGGACTGTTCTTCAGCGGCAAGGACAAGGTGACACGCTTTGCCGATGTGATGCAATGCGATCAGGATCGCTTCAAGCGCTTTTTCCATGCGATGTTGGGGGAAGGCGTGTATCTCGCGCCTTCCGCGTTCGAAGCGGGCTTCGTGTCGGCCGCGCACAACGAGCAGGACTTGAATGACACGCTAGAGAAAGCGGCAGTTTGTTTCAAACAGCTATCAAGGTAGAATTTGCTTGGTTAACCAAGTGTTTGCCGGATATTTGCGAGCGCGTGACCGCTGTTTTCGGTGGCTACAGCCGCAACTATCTTGCACAGAGGCTTGTTAAAAAAATTATAAATTGTGATAGAATCGCAAGCGGAACAATTCATTACCGTTGTATTACCGTCAGTGATTGTTTGCTCAATCGAATAACTACAAAACAGAGGACATAATAACTATGAAAATCTTGAACAAAATCGTACTTGCTGCAATGGTCGGCGCTTCTATGGGAGTTTTTTCTACCTCTGCGATGGCGGAAGCTTCTGACGGCCGTATCGTTTATGCACCAAAAGAAGCGATTGATTTGACCCTTAAGAAAATTGAAGCGGCTCTTGCGTCGGCTACCACTGGCGGAGACGCTGAAGTAATCGCCAGCTTGACCAAGGAAGCAAGCGATATGAGTAAAGAAATCAACGCAAACGACAAAGTGGACATCGCTCGCAGTCGTGCCAACGTTGTATTGAAAAACGCGCGTAACGCTGCCAAAGCCGGCAATATTCCGGAAGCCGAGCAACTGTTGAGAAAAGCGCTGCAAGACTTCACCGCGCTGAAAGGTTTGCTTTAATTTTTGCTTGAAATCCTATCGGGAGGCCTCGCGCTTCCCGGTAGGTTTTTTCTCATTCCTCCGTTTCCCTTCCTTTACGCAAACCCCGCCTGCTCAGGGTTGTTATTTTTCCTTAATGCCCGCCGCCGCTTGCTCCGTTGTCAGCCGAGACCTTGCTGACCCACGGCATCAGCAAGAGCGTGCCAAAAAACACCACGGCCAGAATATGAAACATCGTATTCAGCGTCAACACTTCGGCTTCCCGGATCGCTAAGCCGTAAAGCTGCTTCAGTGCGGCCAAGTCGGCATCGGGCAGGCCGGCGCCGGATAGGCGTTGACTTAATCCGCCGAGCAAGGCCCGGGTTTCCGGCGACGCGGCCGTGACATGTTCGCGCAGTGCCGCGTAATTGCCCTTGTTCAATTGAATCATCAGCGTATTCGCGACAGCGAGACCGATCGCGCCGCCCAGGTTGCGCGTCAAGTTGTAGAGCCCGCTGGCATTCTTGACTTCCTCCGGCGGCAAGGTGCCAAGAGCCAGGGAATTGATCGGCAGGAAACAATACATCAACGAAAAGCCCCGAATCGCCTGCGGCCAGAAAAACTCCCAGTAGCCGGATTCATAAGTCAGATTGCCGTTCATCCAGCAGCCCAGCGCGAAACCGGACAAACCCAGCGCCAGCATCAGCCGCGAATCGATGCGTTTCACCAAGGGGCCTGCGACGAAGGCGGACAGCAACTGAAACATGCCGGTGACCATGATGTACTGGCCGATCTGCAGGCTGTTCAGTCCCTTGACGCTGGCCAGATAAACCGGCATTAGAAACATCAGCGTGAACATGCCGATGCCGAGTATGAAACCGAGCGTGCAGCCGACCGTGAAGTTGCGATTGCGGAACGCCCACAGGTCGACGATAGGATGATCTATCGTCAGTTCGCGGTAAAGCATCGCCATGCCCGAGGCGACCGCGACGAGCGTAAAGAACACGATCTCCCGGCTCTCGAACCATTGCTCCTTGACGCCTTCTTCGAGCACGAATTGCGCGCTGCCGAGAAAGACCACGATGTAGACGATGCCGAGAAAATCGATTTTTTTCAAGAGTTCCCACTCGGGTTCATCGACCCGGACGTACTGCCAGGTCGCCAAACACACCAGCACGCCCGGCGCGAGATTGATCAGAAACAGCGCCTTCCAGGATACGACTTCGGTCAGATAGCCGCCCAGCACCGGCCCCGCGGTCGGTGCAACCATCACCACCATGCCGACCACGATCACCATCGCCGGTTGCAGGCGCGGCGGAAACAAGGTGTAGATCACCGCAAACACGGTCGGTATCATCGCGCCGCCGAACAAGCCCTGAAAGGCCCGGAACACCACCATCGACGGCAGATTCCAGGCCAGCACGCAGCACAGGCTCATCAGGGTAAAACCGCCGCAGGACAGCACGAACAAAATGCGCGTGGAAAAGGCGCGCGCCAGCCAGCCCGACAGGGGGATGATCACGACTTCCGCGACCAGGTAGGCGGTCTGTACCCAGGTGATCTCGTCCTTGGTCGCCGACAGCCCGGCCTGAATCTGCTCCAGAGAACTCGCAACGATCTGGATGTCCAGAATCGCCATGAAAATACCGAAGACCATCGCGGTGAAGCCGAGCCATTGCTGGGTCGTCAGCTCGCCATCCGGTGGGGTTTCGATCTTTATTTTTGCCGATGCATGCGGCTTGTCTTCAGGACGGTTGGGTAATGATTCACTGACAGACATGACCGTTTACAGCACTCTGACCTTGATCGTGGTCGAGAGCCCAGGCCTCAGGCCGTCAAAATCGGCGCCCGCACGGAACTTGATCTTCACCGGCACCCGGCGCACGATCTTGGTGAAATTGCCGGTTGCGTTTTCCGGCGGCAGCAGGCTGAATTCGGAGCCGGAAGCCGGCGCGAAACTGTCAACGATGCCTTCGAAAACGCGGCCGGGAACCGCATCGACCCGAATTTCAACTGCCTGTCCCGCTTTCATCTGGGCGATCTGAGTTTCCTTGAAGTTGGCTTCGACAAACAGTCCGTCGCCCGGAATCAGGTAGGCCAGCGCGCCGCCCGGTTGCACCAGTTGTCCGACCTGCACGCTGCGGTTGCCGATCACCCCATCGAGCGGTGCGACGATGCGGGTATTCGCCAGGTCGATGCGGGCCAGTTCGAGCATCGCCTCCGCCGCTTTCAGGCGGGCACGGCTTTCGTTGATGCGGGCATCCAGCGTAGAGAGCCGGCTTTCGGCACCCTGCCTAGCGGAAGCGAATTTGTCACGCTCGGCCTTGGCCTGTTTGTAGGCCGATTCGGCCGCGTCGCGGCTTTGCGCGGAAATGGCACCTTCTTTTGCGAGGTTCGTAAAGCGCTTCAGATCCCTGGCCGATTTTTCGACGCTCGCATCGGCGGAAGCGATGTTCGCGTGCTCTTGGCGGATCATCGCTTCCTGTGCCCGTTTGTCGGTTTCCAGGGTGACGGCGCTCGCCTTTTCGAGCAGGACCTGCGCCTCGGCCTGCGCGGCTTTGGCCTGGAAATCGTGGTCGTCGATCATGACCAACAGGTCGCCGCGCTTCACGTGTTGGTTGTCTTCAAACAAGACATCCTTCACATAGCCGCTTTCCTTCGGGCTGATCAGGCTCATGTGTGACTTCAGATAGGCATTGTCGGTGCTCTCGAAAGGATGCACGGCCTTGAGCCAGTAAAAGGCGCCGGCCGATGCCGCCAGCAGAAGAAGGGCGATCAAGAACATCGGTGTCTTGTAAAAGGGAGTGCGCATAAATTGAAGATTGCTAAACTGAACGGTTTAGTTTATTTTAGTCGCGAAACAGCTCCCCAAGCAATCAATTTTTCTCTGATACCAGCATGACTCATCCTTCCAGATCCAAACGGCAAGCCATTCTTGCCGCCGCTCGGCAGGCATTTCTCGCGCACGGTTACAGCGGCGTCAGCATGGAAGCGATCGCCGAGGCCGCGCCGGTCTCGAAGCCGACCTTGTACAGTCATTTTCGCGGCAAACAGGAATTGTTTTCGGCAGTGATCGCCGAACAGTGCACATCCCTGCTCGGAACGCTCGCCAGCTCGCAGGACTGTAGCCAAAACCCCGAAGTCGGACTGAAAAAGATAGCCCGCGCGCTCGTCGACCTGATTTATGCGCCCGAATCGCTGCAGCTTTACCGGCTGATCATCTCCGAGCAGCAAAATTTTCCGGAATTGGGGGCTCTGGTCTACCGGTCCGGCCCCGAGCCGGTTCTGAAACAACTGGCTTCCTACCTTGCCGAGCTGGCTGACTGCGGCGCCTTGCAAATGGCCGATGTCGACAGATCAAGCCGGCTGTTTCTGAGTATGTTGAAGGGAGACGAGCATTTTCGCTGCCTGCTCGGGCTACAAGACGGATTGAATGATGCCGACAAGGCAGGTATGATCGATGCCGCCGTTACTTTGTTTCTGAAGGGACATTGCTATGAAGCGTAGTCTCGCGTCATGTTTGATCGCCGCCGGCTTGGCCGGCTGCGCGGTAGGCCCCGATTACAAGGAAGCCGCGCTAAGCGTCCCCGAGCGCTGGCAAGCCGCCGGGTTGAAACCGGCGCGAGCGGGTGCTAAGCCAGTCGATTCCGAAGCGTTGAAACGTTGGTGGCAGAGTTTCGGCGATGCCGAGCTGGACCGCCTGATGGCGGAGGCGCTGGCCGGAAACCTCGACATCAAGATCGCGCTGACCCGTATCGATCAGGCACGCGCCGAGCGCCGCAGCACGCGCGCGGAGCTGTTTCCGAAAGTCGATGTGGCCGCCGGCGCGCAACGCAACGAGAATCCGTTTCCGGGATTCGCGCCCGGTATCAAGTTCAACCTGTTCGAACTCGGCTTCGATGCGCTTTGGGAAATCGACCTGTTCGGCCGTCAGCAGCGGCGCCTGGAGGCCGCCTCCGCCGATTTGGAAGGCGCAGCCGAGCAGTATCGCCAGTCGCAGGTCGTGCTGACTTCCGAAATCGCGCGCACCTATGTCGAATACCGGAGCCTTCAGAACCAGCTCAGAATTACGCGTTCAAACCTGGAATCGCAGCAGAAAACGTTGCGTCTGACCGAAAGGCTCAACGATGAAGGCGTCGGCACGAAACACGACGTGGTGCGGGCGAGGGCGCAGACGTTCGCCACCGAATCCCAGATTCCGGCGTTCGAAGCCCGGCTGACGGCGGCCTTGCGCCAGCTCGAAGTGCTGGCCGGGCGCAGGCCAGGTTCCCTGGACAAGCAGCTGAATGCAAATGGCGCGGTGCCGGCGGCGCCGGCGGTCCAGATTCTGTCTTCGCCGGCCGAAACGATACGTCATCGCCCGGATCTTCGCGTCGCCGAACGCAATCTCGCGGCCGCTACCGCGATGCAGGGGGCTGCTATCGCGGAACTGTTTCCGAAGCTGTCGCTGTCGGCCTTTGTCGGGCTTCGCAACACCGACATCGAACAACTGTTCAAATCGGCGGCGTTCTCGTACGGCACCGCCGCGAACCTGTTGCAGCCCTTGCTGAATTTCGGCCGCATCCGCGCCGGCATCGATCTGGCCGATGCTAAGCAGAAGGAAGCCTATCTGAGCTATGAAAAGGCGGTGCTGGAGGCGCTGCAGGAAACCGAGACCGCGATGACCCGCTACCTGAAGGAAGAAATCCGGCGGCAGACGCTCGCCCGCACGGTGGCCGACCTGAAGGAGTCGGTCCGCTTGTCGAATTTGCGCTATACGGAAGGCGTCAGCTCGTTTCTGGACGTGCTGGACGCGCAGCGCGCGCTCTATGTCTCCGAAATCGATCTGGCCCGCTCGGAGGCGGATACCGCCACGAATCTGATCGCTCTGTACAAGGCGCTGGGCGGCGGCGCGAACGCCATATCGACATAACTGAAACTTGCCGGGAGGATTGATGGGCGCACAGACAAAATCGATACTGACCTGGGGTCTTGCGGGAGCCGTGATCGTGGCCGCAGCCGTCTGGTGGAGCTTGCGTCCGAACGGGCTGCCGGCGGGCATCGTTTCCGGCAATGGCCGTATCGAAGCGACCGAAATCGACATTGCCACCAAGACGCCCGGGCGGGTCATCGAGATTTTGGCGCACGAAGGCGACTTCGTGAAGGCCGGCGATCTGCTGGCGCGGATGGATTCGGACGTGCTGCTGGCACAGCAGGCGGAGGCGGAGGCGCAGGTGCGTCAGGCCGAAAACGCCTATCTGACCGCGAAATCGATCGTGGTTCAACGCGAGAGCGAACGCCTAGCCGCCCAGGCGGTCGTCGCCCAACGCCAAGCCGAACTCGATGTTGCCCGCAAGCGTTTGAAGCGCTCGCAGCGGCTTGTCGGCGAAGGCGCCATCCCGCAGCAGGAAGTCGACGATAATCGCGCCCGGGTGCTGGGCGCGGAGGCGGCCGTCAGGGCCGCCGAGGCGCAGGTCGCGGCCGCGCGCGCCGGCATCGAGGCGTCGAGGTCACAGGTAGTGCAATCGCAGTCGTTGATCGAGGCGGCCAAGGCGACCGTCGCACGTCTGAAGGCCGATATCGACGACCGCGCACTGAAGGCACCGCGCGACGGCCGCGTGCAATATCGGGTCGCCGAACCCGGCGAGGTGCTCGATGCCGGCGGACGGGTGCTGAACATGGTGGATCTGTCCGATGTGTACATGACGTTCTTTTTGCCTACCGAGGCCGCCGGCAAGGTGGCGCTCGGCAGCGAAATCCGCCTCGTGTTCGATGCCGCGCCAAATCTCGTGGTTCCAGCCAAGGCCAGCTTCGTCGCCAGTGTCGCCCAGTTCACGCCGAAGACCGTCGAGACCGAGAGCGAACGCCTGAAACTGATGTTCCGCGTGCGTGCGAGAATCGCTCCCGAGCTATTGAAACAGCATCTCGAACAGGTCAAGACCGGTTTGCCCGGCATGGCCTATGTCAAAATCGACCCGGCCGCCGAATGGCCCGCCGAACTTGCGATCAAGTTGTTGAAATGAACGGCCTCACGCCTGCAGGACCTGTCGTCAGCATGCAGGGTGTCAGTTTGCGCTACGGCAGGAATCTCGCCCTCGACAACCTCAGTCTGGATATTCCGAGCGGCCGCATCGTCGGCCTGATCGGTCCCGATGGCGTCGGCAAGTCCAGTTTGATGTCGTTGTTGACCGGGGCAAGGAAAATGCAGAAAGGCACGATCGAGGTTTTGGGCGGCGACATCAGCGATGCGGCGCACCGCCGCGCGGTCTGTCCGCGTATCGCCTATATGCCGCAGGGACTGGGCAAGAATCTCTATCTTACGCTCTCGGTATTCGAGAACGTCGATTTTTTCGGCCGCCTGTTCGGCCACGAGCAAGCCGAACGCCATCTACGCATCGCCGAACTGCTCGATAGCACCGGATTGAGCCCTTTCCGCGATCGACCTGCCGGGCAACTGTCGGGCGGGATGAAACAAAAGCTCGGGCTGTGTTGTGCGCTGATTCACGATCCCGAACTCCTGGTGCTGGACGAGCCGACTACCGGTGTCGATCCCTTGTCGCGCGCCCAGTTCTGGGCGCTGATAGATCGCCTGCGCGCGCGCCATGCCGGCATGAGCGTGCTGGTCTCGACCGCCTACATGGACGAGGCAGAGCGCTTCGACTGGCTGGTTGCGATGGATGCAGGCAAAATCCTGGCCACCGGTACGGCGTCGGAACTGCGCGCAAAAACCGGTGTGGAGACGCTGGAAGCGGCTTTCATCCGGCTACTGCCGGAGGAAAAGCGCCTGGGCCACAAGCAAATCGCGATACCGGCGCGGGACACCCGGGGCGAGCCGGAAATTGCGATCGAGGCGCATGATCTGACCATGCGCTTCGGCGATTTCGTCGCGGTCGATCGCGTCAGTTTGCGCATCGAGCGCGGCGAAATCTTCGGCTTTCTCGGCTCCAATGGCTGCGGCAAGTCGACCACGATGAAAATGCTGACCGGCCTGCTGCAACCGAGCGCAGGCGATGCTTTGCTGTTCGGCAGGAGCGTCGACGCCGGCAATCTGGACACGCGGAGGCGCGTCGGCTACATGTCACAGGCGTTCTCGCTGTATTCCGAACTGACCGTGCGGCAAAACCTGGAACTGCACGCCCGGCTGTTCCACCTGCCCGAAGCTGAAATTCCCTTCCGCGTGACCGAGATGGCCGATCGCTTCGGGCTTGGACCGGTGATGGACGTCCTGCCCGACAACTTGCCGCTGGGTATCAGGCAGCGCCTTTCGCTGGCGGTCGCGGTGATCCATAAGCCCGATTTGCTGATTCTCGACGAGCCGACTTCCGGCGTCGATCCGGTCGCGCGCGACAGCTTTTGGGAACTGATGATCGACCTGTCTCGCCGCGATCGTGTCACCATCTTTATTTCAACCCATTTCATGAACGAGGCCGAGCGCTGCGACCGGATCTCGCTGATGCATGCCGGCAAGGTGCTTGCCAGCGACAGCCCCGCCGCGCTGATTGAGCGCAGCGGCCATGCCTCTCTGGAAGCGGTCTTCATCGACTATCTGAAGGAAGCGAGCGGAATTGACGATGCGCCGGTGGACACTGCCTCGGATGCAAATGTGATTGCTGGCACAAGCTGTCATACCCGCCGGGAAACGGGTATCCTTAAGCCTGCAATAGGGAAGAGGGAACAAGTCTCGCCGCACCCCCGTTTCAGCCTGTTGCGGCTGTTCAGCTATACCGTGCGCGAAACCATGGAACTGCGCCGCGACCCGATTCGTTGGCTGATCGCCCTGTTCGGTACCCTGCTGCTGATGGTCACCTTCGGTTACGGCATCAGCATGGATGTCGAGGATCTGCGCTTTGCCGTGCTCGACCGCGACCAGACCCTACTCAGCAGCAACTACGCGCTCGACCTCGGCGGTTCGCGCTACTTCATCGCCCAGCCGCCTATCGCCGATTACGACGAACTCGACCGGCGCATGCGCAGCGGCGAACTGAGCCTGGCGATCGAGATTCCGCCGAACTTCGCGCGCGATCTCGAGCGCGGCGATAACGTCAAGATCGGCGCCTGGGTCGACGGTGCGATGCCGACCCGTGCCGAGAACGTGATTGGCTACGTGCAAGCCATGCACCAGGTCTGGCTGCTGGAGCAGGCGCGCCGGCATGCGACGGGCCATGTGCCGGCGGGACTCATGGCGATAGAGACGCGCTTTCGTTACAACCCCGACGTCAAGAGTCTGCCGGCCATCGTGCCGGCCGTGATCCCGATGTTGTTGATGCTGATTCTGTCGATGCTCAGCGCGCTCAGCGTGGTGCGCGAAAAGGAGCTGGGCTCAATCCTGAATCTGTACGTCACGCCGGTGACCAAGCTGGAGTTCCTGGTCGGCAAGCAACTGCCCTACATCGCGATGGGGATGATCAACTTCTTTCTCGTCTGCGCGCTGGCGGTGTTCGTATTCGGCGTGCCGCTCAAGGGTAGCTTCCTGCTGCTGACCCTGGCCGCGCTGCTTTACGTGACTGCCTCCACCGGCTTGGGGCTGTTGATCTCGGCTTTCACCCGCAGCCAGATCGCCGCCGTATTCGCGACTTCGGTCGCCACCATCATTCCAACCCGGCAATTTTCGGGTATGATCGACCCGGTCTCGTCGCTGGAGGGTGGGGCGCGCTTCGTCGGCGAGATTTTTCCGACCACGCATTTCATAACCCTCTGCCGCGGCACCTTTTCCAAGGCACTGGGTTTCTCCGAGCTGGGTTCCTCGTTGCTGCCGCTCGCCCTCGCCATTCCGGTGATTCTCGGTTTGAGCATCTTATTGCTGAAGAAACAGGAGCGCTAGGCGTGCAGACTTGGCTGAATATATTTCATCTCGGCGTCAAGGAGCTGCGCAGCCTCGGGCGCGACAACCTGATGATGGTGTTGATCGTGTTCTCCTTCACCGTCCAGGTCTACCTGACCGCGAAGAGCCTGCCCGAATCGCTGCACAAGGCCCCGATCGCCTTCGTTGACGAAGATCATTCGCCATTGTCGTCACGTATCATCAATGCCTTCTTTCCGCCCCATTTCCTGACGCCGGCGATTATCGACCAGTACGCCATGGACCCCGGCATGGACGCGGGCCTGTATACCTTCGTTCTCGACATCCCTCCCGATTTCCAGCGCGACGTGCTGGCCGGGCGGACGCCTTCGATCCAGCTCAACGTCGACGCCACGCGCATGTCGCAGGCCTTTATCGGCAACAGCTATGTCCAGAACATCGTCAACGGCGAGGTGACGGCCTTCGTGCAGCGCCATCGAGCCGTCGCGACCCTGCCTGCCGAACTCGAAGTGCGCGCCCGCTTCAATCCGAACCTGAGTTCGGTGAGGTTCGGGGCGGTGATGGAACTGAGCAACAGTATCACCATGCTGTCGATCATCCTGACCGGCGCGGCGCTGATTCGCGAACGCGAACACGGCACGATCGAGCATTTGCTGGTGATGCCCTTGACCCCGTTCGAGATCATGACGGCCAAGGTCTGGGCCATGGGCCTGATCGTGGTCATCGTCGCGACGGCATCGCTGGCCGTCGTCGTGCAGGGCGTGCTTGAAGTGCCGATCGAAGGCTCGATCGGGCTTTTCGTCCTGGGAATGGCGCTGCATTTGTTCGCGACCACCTCGATGGGGATCTTTCTCGGCACCGTGGCGCGCTCGATGCCGCAAATGGGCATGCTGATGCTCGTCATCCTGCTGCCGCTGCAAATGTTGTCCGGCGGCATCACCCCGCGCGAGAGCATGCCCGAACTGGTCCAGAACCTGATGCTGGCGGCACCGACCACGCACTTCGTCGCGCTCGCCCAGGCCATTCTTTACCGTGGCGCCGGTTTAAGTATCGTCTGGCCCGAGTTTCTTGCGCTGATCGGCATTGGCGGCGTCTTCTTCGTGCTGGCTCTGGGCCGCTTCCGCAAAACCATCGGTTCGATGGCCTGATCCGTTCTAAATTCTGAGCAGAAAAATCTGAGGAAACTGAGGGTAACGCGTCAGCATGCAAATTCATCAACTGTATCGCCGGTAAAAGCTGAATATGACCGTGTAGGAGGCATGGGATTTCTTTTCCTCTCTCCATCATCTGAACGATATTACGCCGGCTTTTTTCCATGTCGAAATCACCTCCAATGTGCCCGAAAAAATTTATGCCGGCTTATTGATCAGCTATAGGATGAAGGCCGTGTTCGGCATTCCGATGGCATGGCTTTCCGAAGTCAGCCAATGCGACGAGCCGAAACGCTTCGTTTATCAACAGCGTATCGAGCTCTTCAAATTCTGGAGCCATGAAGTCTGTCTGACTGAAAAGGAAAACGGCATTCAGCTTGAAGACATCATGTCCTATGCGATGTCCTTCGGTTGGCTGGGCGGGCTTGTGAATCGCTGGCTAAGTGCGAACCGGCTGGAGCGAATCGTCTACACACGACGTGATGATTTACAAGCAAGATGGAAATCATCGCAAGCTGCACATTGCCGTGTTCTATAGAAGAAGCAGACGCTTAGGTTTGTTTATCCTCTCATGGCTTTGCGCCTTCTATGTATAATCGACTATCAATCTGATGCTTTGCCCAATCGTTCAAGGATGATTGGGCGCTTATTTGGAGAACCAATGTCTAAAGACAAATCCACAGCCAACTGGCACGCACTCGAAGTTGACGATGTAATCAAGCGTCTTGACGCGGATCGTCATCACGGCCTGTCTTCCCACGAAGCCTCGCTGCGCGTGAAACGTTTCGGACGCAATCGCCTCCCTCCGCCTCGGAAACGCTCCGCTTTATTGCGTTTTCTGCTGCAATTTCACAACATCTTGATCTATATCATGCTGGTGGCCGCCGGAACGACGGCATTGTTGGGCGATTGGGTCGATACATGCGTACTATTCGCCGCTGTTGTTGTCAATGCAATCATAGGTTTTATCCAGGAGGGCAAGGCGGAACAGGCCATGAATGCCATCCGCAGCATGCTCTCCCTGCATACGACGGTGATCCGCGATGCCAAGCGCGCGGAGATCGAAGCCGAATATCTGGTCCCGGGCGATATCGTGGTGCTGGCTTCCGGAGACAAAGTGCCCGCCGATCTTCGGCTTATCGCTGGCAAAGGTTTGCGTGTGAATGAGGCCATTCTAACCGGTGAATCCGAAGGGCGGGAAAAGACCGCGAGCCCTGTGCCAAACGACGCCCCGCTTGGCGAGCGCAACGGTATGCTGTACTCGGGCACGCTGGTCACCTCCGGCCAGGCGACAGCGGTTGTTGTCGAGACCGGCGTTCGCACCGAACTGGGACGGATCAGTTCCATGCTGGCCCAGGTCCGGACGATGACAACGCCGCTGCTGCGGCAGATTACCCGATTCGGACACTGGTTGGCGCTGGCCATTGTTTTATTGTCCGTGGCGACATTCGTGATCGGCGTGGAGTTGCATGGGCATCCTCCTGCCGAAATGTTCATGATGGCCGTGGCTTTAGCCGCATCGGCCATACCCGAAGGACTGCCGGCGATCATGACCATCGCACTCGCTCTTGGCATGCGCCGCATGGCTAAACGCAAAGCCATTATTCGGCATCTGCCGGCAGTGGAAACACTAGGTTCGGTCACGGTCATTTGTTCCGACAAGACCGGCACATTAACCCGGAACGAAATGACTGTGCAAAGAGTGGCTACCGCCGAGCATCTGTTCGATATCGGCGGCGTGGGGTATGCGCCCGACGGCGGCATTTATTTGGCGGGGGCGGCAATAACAGCCGACGACTACCCCGAGCTGGCCGAAATAGCCCGCGCCGCCGTGCTTTGCAATGATGCACAGTTACACCGGCTCGACGACGATTCCTGGCAAATGGTGGGTGATCCCACCGAGGGCGCCTTGCTCACATTGGCTGCCAAGGTCGGCGCCAATCCCTCATGGGAACGCGAAACATTGCCGCGTACCGACGCCATCCCTTTCGAATCGGAGCACCGTCTGATGGCTACGCTCCATCACGATCATGAAGGCAGCGGATATATTTATGTCAAAGGCGCGCCCGAACGCATCCTGAAGATGTGCAACCGCCAGGGCAGCTTCCGGGCGGCCAAGGAGACGGCGCTGGATGCCGACTACTGGCGCCGCTGCGCCCGGGAGTTCGCCGCAAGCGGTCTGCGCGTCCTGGCGATTGCCGCGAAATGGGTCGAGGAGTCACGGCGTGAGGTGAACTTCTCGGATTTGGAAGACGGTTTTATCCTGCTCGCTCTGGTCGGCATCATCGATCCGCCGCGAGAAGAAGCGATCACCGCCATTGGCGCCTGTGCCAGCGCCGGCATTCGAGTCAAAATGATCACCGGCGACCATGTCGAAACGGCGCAAGTCATCGGCGCCCGGCTTGGGATCGGCCAGGGAAAACCAGGCTTGACCGGAGCCGAAATCGAAGCGTTGGATGACCAGCAGTTGCGCGGCGTGGCGCTGGAAGTCGACGTATTCGCCCGGGCAAGCCCGGAGCATAAACTGCGTCTGGTGCAGGCATTGCAGGCGGCGGGTCAGGTTGTCGCCATGACCGGCGATGGCGTCAATGACGCGCCGGCGCTGAAGCGGGCCGATGTCGGCGTGGCCATGGGGCAGAAAGGGACCGAGGCCGCCAAGGAAGCGTCGGATATGGTGCTGGCTGACGACAATTTCGCCACGATCGGCAACGCCGTTCGTGTGGGAAGAGGGATCTACGACAATATCCAGAAATTCATCCTGTTCATGCTGCCGACGAACGGCGGCGAAGCCCTCGTAGTGATTGCGGCCATTCTGTTTGAGTTGGTCCTGCCGTTGACGCCGGCTCAGGTACTCTGGATCAATATGGTGACTTCCAGCACCTTGGGGCTCGCTCTGGCCTTTGAGCGCCCGGAGCAGGACGTCATGCGCAGGAGGCCTCGCGATCCTCGAGAGCCATTGCTTTCCTGGTTTTTCGCATGGCGGGTCTTGATGGTTTCAGTGCTCTTCATGGTCGGCGTGCTTGGCCTTTTTCTCTGGGAGATGCACCGGGGATCCAGCCTGGAAACCGCGCGCACCATGGCGGTCAGCACCCTGGTCGGCGCGGAAATGTTCTACCTGATCAACAGCCGCTATATCTACAAGTCAGTCTTGACAGTCGAGGGTTTATTCGGCAATCGTTATGCGTTGATCGCCATCGCGGCCTGTGCAGCCTTGCAGATCACATACACCCATACCGGACCCATGCAGGCTTTGTTCGGATCGACCGATCTGTCTCTGGAGGAATGGTTGAAGGTTGCGCTTGCCGGGCTGTTCGTATTTGTTATCGCGGAGTTGGAGAAAGCCGTGATTCGTCTCTTCAGATACCTCAAATCAGAAATGGCGTGCCAGTGATAAAGCTGTTTAGAAGTTAACCTCACGATATTGGCGCTAGGGGGACATCCTGTGCCATAGCCATGAATTTTAGCGGGGTTGCGATGCGTCAGGACAACGATAAATAAGTTAACCCCGGCAGCATGGCATGCCGTTACTCAGACATAAGTTTAGCAACGGCGGCCGTAATTGAATTTTTCGATTGATTCAACTCTTCGATCACGCGCTGTTGCTCTGCAAGCGAGCGGTTTTGGCTCGGATTGAACTTGTCCTGAAGTTCGGTAATTTCGATTTCGAAGCCTGCGATCATCTCGACCAACACCGCGCGGCGTTCATCCGCAAGGTCCAATTGATAGGGGCTCGGCATTTGCGACTCATGGACTTGAGTCAACTGTTCAAGCAGCTTTGCCGTTCGGTTTTTGTCGTCAATCGGCCGCGTTTTTCCATAAACATGAGCCACGGCGTAATTCCAGGTTGGGATGCCGGTCGATTCATGCCATACGGGGGAAATATAAGCATGTGGCCGAGTAATTTGCCGTGATTGCAGGCGGAAGGGCTCAAAAGAAAGGGCAGATCGCTGACAAACGGTGTACCGTCAGGAGTCGTGACCGACATCTCAAACGAATAGTCTCGAATCAGCGCCGCGAGACGCTCGGGGTTTTCCTCTTTGAATTGTTTCGGGATGTACATGGTTAAGGTTTAAGATGGATAGGATGGGCTGATGTACCAAGCCCATCAATCGAGAACGATGGTAGTCATTCAAAGTCCTGAAACGAAGGAGGCATCCTTTGTATCAATTTAAATTTAACAAGACACTCTCTATCAAAGGGATCGGTTAACCGGCGGCAATTCAGAAACCAGCTTGACCGTAAGCGGATACGCCGGGTTACAATCATTACCTCATCGGATAAGCTTAGCCATGACCAAACCCGTCACCGCCAGCTTGCCGCCGACTCGGTTGAATTGGCGGCGATACGCGAAGCGAAGAAAGAAGTCGGGTTTGACGTGCGCTTAGCCGCGCTCTTAGGCATTTATTCGGACCCGAAAGGAGGCTCGTGATGACAACGCAATACATCTTTTCATTTCAAAACGGCGACGGCAAAAACAAGGTGCTGCTCGGCGGTAAGGGCGCGAATCTGTGCGAGATGACTCAAATCGGGCTGAATGTGCCGCCGGGTTTCGTGATTTCGACCGCGGCCTGTCTGGATTATCTTCGCAACCACCGCTTGCCTGACGGCCTGATGGGTGGCGTCAAACGCCATATCGAAGCCATCGAGCAGGCGACCGGCAAGCGCTTCGGCGGCAACAGCCGGCCGTTGTTGGTTTCGGTGCGCTCGGGCTCGGCGATCTCGATGCCGGGCATGATGGATACGATTTTGAATCTCGGCCTGAACCGGGAGACGCTGCAAGGCCTGATCGAGGAAACCGACGACCCGCGTTTCGGCTACGACGCCTACCGCCGCTTCATCCAGTTGTTCGGCAAGGTCGCGCTCGGCATTGCGGATGACAAATTCGATGTGCATTTCGACCACGTGAAGAAGCAGGCCGGCATCAAGGCCGACGTCGCGCTGGATGCGGACCATCTGAAGGAGATCAGCGGCCTGTTCCTGCAGGTCGTCAAGGAGGAAACCGGCAGGCCGTTTCCGGAGGACGTGTACGAGCAGCTCGAACTCGCGATCAAGGCCGTTTTCGACTCCTGGATGGGCCGACGCGCGGTCGATTACCGACGCGAATTCCGGATCACCGAGAAGATGGCGAATGGCACCGCCGCGAACATCGTCACGATGGTGTTCGGCAACATGGGCAACGACTGCGCGACCGGCGTCGGCTTTACCCGCAATCCCGGCACCGGCGCGAACGAGATGTACGGCGAATATCTGGTCAATGCGCAGGGCGAGGATGTGGTTGCCGGCATCCGCACCCCGAAGCCGGTGCAGGCGCTGACCCGAGAGATGCCGGATCTGTACCGCCAGCTGACCGAACTGCGCGACAAGCTCGAACAGCATTACCGCGAAGTGCAGGATTTCGAATACACGATCGAGCGCGGCGTGCTGTACTGCCTGCAAACGCGGAGCGGCAAGATGAATGCGGCCGCGATGGTCAGAACCTCGGTCGAAATGGTCAAGGAAGGCTTGATCAGCAAGGAGCGCGCGCTGCTAAGGATCAATCCGGAACTGCTCGAACAATTGCTGCATCCGCAGCTCGACCCGCACAACAAGATTCCGCCGCTCGCGCAAGGCCTGCCCGCATCGCCGGGCGCGGCCTGCGGCAAATGCGTCTTCGATGCCGACACCGCCGCGATGATGGGCAAGGCCGGTGAAAAAATCATTCTGGTCCGCGAGGAAACCAAGCCGGAAGACATCCACGGTTTCTTCGCCGCGCAGGGCATTTTGACCAGCCGCGGCGGCAAGACCTCGCATGCGGCGGTGGTCGCGCGCGGCATGGGCAAGGCCTGCGTCGCCGGCGCCGAGGACATCAAGGTCGACGTGCGGTCGCGGCGCGCGCTGGTCGGCGACGTGCTGATCCGCGAGGGCGACATCCTGACCATCGACGGCGGCAGCGGCCTGATCTATCTCGGCGAGATCCCGACCGTCGCGCCGACCGTATCGTCCGAATTGCAGACCTTGCTGTCCTGGGCCGACAGCTATGCGGAACTGAAGGTGTACGCGAACGTGGACACGCCCGAAGGCGCGAAGAAGGCGCTCGCTTACGGCGCGGCCGGCATCGGCCTATGCCGCACCGAACGGATGTTCAACGCCAAGGAGCGCCTGCCGCTGGTCGTCGACATGATTCTGGCCGAAGACCCGGAAAGCCGCGCCGCCGCGCTCGAGAAGCTGCTGCCGATCCAGCGCGAGGATTTCGTGCAACTGTTCACCGCGATGGCGCCGCATCCGGTCACCGTGCGTCTGCTCGATCCGCCGATGCATGAATTTCTGCCCAGCGAAAATCAACTGGAGGACGAAATTCTGGCCTTGGGCAAATACGAGACGATGATCAAGGGCCAGCGCGTCACGCTCGAAACCCTGTCCGGACACGCTGTGTTGCCCGCACCGTTCAATGTGTTGAGCGAGGACGTGATCAGCAAGGCGATCGCGAAAAAACAGTTGATGCTGAAAAAAGTCCGCGATCTGTCTGAAGTGAATCCGATGTTAGGCCATCGCGGCGTACGCCTCGGCATGTCTTATCCTGAAATCTACAAAATGCAGATTCGTTCGGTATTGGAAGCGGCGGCGCTCTGCATGCAACAGGGCCTGAAAATTGCGCCCGAGATCATGGTGCCGCAAGTGATTACCGCGGAGGAATTGAAGCGCGTGAAGGAATTTGTCGCCGAAGTGCGGCAGGAAACCGAAAGCCGCTACGGGTTGACATTGAATTTCAAATTCGGCACGATGATCGAAACCGTGCGCGCCTGCACGCGCGCCGGCCAACTGGCCGAGGTGGCCGAATTCTTCTCGTTCGGCACGAACGATCTGACCCAGGCGACCTTCTCTTTTTCCCGCGAGGACGCGGAAAACAAGTTTTTACCGTTATACAACGAGGTCGGTCTGCTCGAGGACAATCCGTTCGAAGTGCTCGATGTTAAAGGCGTCGGCCAGCTGATGAAGATGACCACCGAATTCGGACGCCGCACCCGGCCGGACATCAAAATCGGCATTTGCGGCGAACAGGCCGGCCATCCGCAATCGATCCGCTTTTGTCACCATATCAAACTGAATTATGTTTCGTGCTCGGCCCCGCGCATCCCGATCGCAAGGCTGGCCGCAGCGCATGCGAAGTTGCTGGAGCATGAGTTTTTTGAACAATCGTAGCTTGGTAGGCTAGCATATACACGAGGATATCATGGCGAAACGGTCCGGTCCTCCATGCGGCACTCGTACGGAAGAGCCATCTGGTAATGGCTTGCCGCTTGATTCTATGCTAAAGTCGCCCCATTCATTTTCCTGCCGTATTTGTATGCGGCGGTGTGGGGCGGGCGGAGTACGGTTTCGCTGGGTTTGAAAAGTCAAAGTGTGATGAAAAGCAGATGGCGGGTTTTGATTCATTAAAGAAAGTCGCTGTGCCGAAAGCAGCGGAGATTTGTAGGGATATCGAACTCGATCCGCAGGCGATCAGGTGCCTCGAATCCGACCCCGCGCCGGTGGAGTTTTTGAACGCCTTGCTGGAACGCCAGCTATATCCCGACGCGGTGCGTTTTCTCGCGCGCGCCTTGCCCAAACGCGAGGCGACGTGGTGGGCGTGTATTTGTACGCGGGGCATGATGGGTCAGGGCACGCCGCCGGCATCCCTTAATGCACTCGAAGCCGCAGAGCAATGGGTCTATAAGCCCACCGAGGCCAATCGTCGTTTGGCGGATGCGGCGGCGCAAGCTACTTCGTTTGACGGCCCGGCTTCATGGGCGGCGATGGCGGCATTTTGGAGCGACGGCAGCATGGCGCCCGAAAACGCTTCCCCGGTAATTCCGCCGGAAAATCTGGCATCCAAGGCGGTGGCAGGCGCGGTGATGCTGGCGGCGGTGTTGAGCGAGCCGGAAAAGGTGCCGGAAAAATATCGGTATTTTCTGGAACAGGGCGTCGATATTGCGAATGGCGGCAACGGCCGTCCCTGGCAAGGCTGAATTAGGAGTGTAAACGATGGGCCAACCCGCCGCGCGTATTTCCGATATGCATGTTTGTCCGATGTTTAACGGCCCTGTCCCTCACGTCGGCGGCCCGATTCTGCCGCCAGGCGAGCCGACGGTTCTGATCGGTAACCTCCCCGCGGCCCGCGTCGGCGATATGGCGACCTGCGTCGGGCCGCCCGATTCGATCGTTCTCGGTTCCTTTACGGTATTGATCGGCAAAAAGCCCGCAGCCCGATTGGGGGATTCGACAGCGCATGGCGGCGTGATTATTTTGGGTTGTTTCAATGTTTTGATCGGTTAGAAACTGTCGGTTTAGCACATCTCCCAACGTATCAGATGGCCGATTTTGAGGGGCCATAATCTAGTGGTATTGGCAAAAATTGAAGCCGAATTGATCAGGAATTGTTTATGCCCATTTCTCAAACTGGCCGTGTTGCTTCGGTTAAAACGCCCTTAGGCGAAAATGACTTATTTCTGTGGCGCGCGTCCGGCAGCGAACAACTCAGTCAGTTGTTCGAATACGAGCTGGATCTGCTCAGCGAAAAAAAAGATATTGATTTGAAGCAGTTGCTGGGCAAAAAAATGACCGTTAGCTTGCATTTGCTGGAAGGCGGGCAGCGTTCTCTCTCCGGCATGGTGACGCGTGCTAGCCGGTGCGGCATGATGGGCCGTTTTTATCATTACCGGGCAACGATAAAACCCAAGGCCTGGTTATTAACCCGGCGCAGCAACTGCCGGATCATGCCGACCCAAAAGACTGTGCCGGAAATTGTCAAACTGATCCTCGGCGAACACGGGGTTTCGGACATCGAAGAAAAGCTTGCCGGCACTTATGTGCAACGTGAATATTGCGTTCAATACCGCGAAACCGATTTTGATTTTATCAGCCGGCTCATGGAGGACGAGGGGATTTATTACTATTTCTCGCATATCGGCGAGATCCATACCCTCGTGCTGTGCGATTCGATAGGGTTGCAAAGCAATGCGCCAGGAAATGCAAATATTAGTTATTTTCATCAAGCGAATGAAAAACAACGAAAGGAAGGACACATCTATGGATGGGATTTGAATCACGAAATACAGCCAGGCAATTACGAATTGGATGATTTCGATTTTGAGGCTCCAAGTACCGATTTAACGTCGAAGTCGTCCATGCCGGGAGCGCACGACGAAGCAGGCAAAGAAGTTTATGATTATCCGGGCGGTTATCAAAAGAAAGTTGACGGCGATCACTACGCCGCAGTGCGCATGGAAGAATTGCGCAGTCAATTCGAACAAATATCGGCGCGAGGAAACGCCCGTCAATTGGCGGTCGGGACGAAGTTTACGTTGGCCGATTTTCCGGTGGCGGATCAAAATCGCGAATATGTAATTGTTTCGTCGAATCTTCAGATTCAGAACAATGGCTATGAGTCGGACGGGATTGCCGATTGCGAAGCGCAATGCGAATGCGCTTACAGGGTTCTTCCCGCGAAAGCGGAAAACCAGTTCAGACCACCCCGAATGACACCTATTCCGATCGTTCAGGGTGTGCAGACCGCGATCGTTGTCGGCCCGTCCGGCGAAGAAATTTATACCGACAAATACGGAAGGATCAAGGTCCAGTTTCATTGGGACCGCTTGGGTAATAAGGATGAAAACAGTTCGTGCTGGGTTCGCGTCGCTCAGATCTGGGCTGGTAAAAACTGGGGAGCGATGCATATTCCTCGCATCGGTCAGGAAGTGATCGTGGATTTTTTGGAAGGCAACCCTGATCGGCCGATCGTGACCGGACGAGTGTATAACGCCGAGCAAATGCCGCCGTATGAGTTAGAAGCAAACAAAACCCAGAGCGGGATCAAGTCCCGTAGCAGTAAGGAGGGCGGTACTGAGAATTTCAACGAAATCCGCTTTGAGGACAAAAAAGGCGAAGAAGAGCTTTACATGCATGCCGAAAAAAACTTTACGCGGATTGTCGAAAACAATGACGTGCATAAGATCGGCTTCGACAAGAAGGATCAAGGCGATCAGACGATCGACATCTACAATCACCGGACAGTGACCCTCGATCAGGGCAACGACAGCCTGACGGTAAAAACCGGCAACCGTACGGTTGTAATTGAAACCGGCAATGATAGTGTAGAGGTGAAAACGGGCAATCGTACGGTCAAGGTCACAGCCGGCACTATCACGGAAGAGGCGGGGCAATCGATCGAACTCAAGGTTGGCTCAAACAGTATAAAAATAGATCAGAGCGGTATCACGATCAAGGGGCTTATGGTTACTGTTCAAGGTGATACCAAAGTGGACGTCAAAAGCCCGATGACCACCGTAAATGGCGACGGCATGCTGACGTTGAAAGGGGGGATCGTGATGATCAATTGATCCATGGTGCTTTTATTGCCGTGGGTATAAATGCCGCACTCGAAAAAACGGATTAATTAATTAAAAACAGGAGATGAATGAATGATCCGATCAGGCTTCTTGTTGATCTTGGCTTTCGCATTACTGCAAGGCTGCGGTAGCGAGCCTCTGCGCCCGCCCGTCGCCGAGCCCGCACCGCCGACCCTCGTGAATTTGAAAATTATCAGCGCTGCCGATGTGAATGCGGATGCGAGTGGGGCCGGAGCGCCGGTTATGCTGCGGATTTATCAATTACGGGAAGCCAGCGGCTTCAATTCCGCCGACTTTTTTTCGCTATTCGATAAGGATCAGGCGACATTGTCTGCCGACATGGCGCGCAAGCAGGAGTTGTTGATCAAGCCGAACGATCAGCAGACCTTATCGCTGCAACTGGAGCCCGACATAAAAGCATTGGGGGTGTTTGCCGCGTTCAGGCAACTGGATACCGCGCAATGGCGCGCAACACTGCCGGTGACTGCCCATCAAACGCACGCCGTGGAGATCAAATTGCAAGCGAATCAAGTGCTCGTCGAGCCGGTTAAACCGGTTAAAAAAGAGCCGTAGGAAATGGGCTTGTTGAAAATGCGGCAATGTTTGTATCATAAGTATTTTTTAACGACAGCCCATTTTTCTTGAGCGATGTCCCTGATTGCATCTCTAAATACTTCAATTGATTCATCGGCGGCCTTGATTGCGCCGCCGTCATTTCCCCGGTGGGTACGAGCATGACATTGGTCATTAAAGCGGTTAGCTATAAGGGCATGCCGCCGGCCGAGGAGATCAGCGCGCGCTTCGAAGCGCGGGGCGGATCGATCGGCCGATCGTCGGACAATCAGCTAGTGTTGCCGGACCCGGAAAAATATATCTCCCGTCGGCATGCCGAGATTCTATACGAGGGCGGGCAGTATTTTATTCAGGACAGCAGCGCCGCCGGCACCTTCCTGGAACAGCAAGATCAGTTGCTGCAACAAAGCCGGGCGGTTTTGGCAAACGGCGAAAGGCTGCGCATCGGTGAATACGAATTGCAGGTGACGATTATCGAGCCCGCGGCGGTGTTTTCTCAACCTTATGCCGAACCCGTGCGGCAGTTGGATTTCGCGAGTAGCGGTCCTTTGGATGGTCCGATTGCCGCGCAACAAAGGCCGGCGCCGGTTGCCGATTTGCAGAAAAGTTTCATCGAGCAGCCCGATGCCTCGATTTTTCATCAAAGCTTTACGCCACCGGAACCGCAGGGCGCTGCATCCGCTAAGGAAAACGTCACCGATGATCTGGATTTCGGCGATTTGCTATCGACCCTGGATAATTTGTCGAGTCCCCATACCGCGCCGATAAGCCGAGCGCCCTCCTCGGCAAGCTCGTCGCTTCCGCCTGATTTCCCTGAATTGCCGGGTGATTTTTTTGCCGAGCAAAGCAAGCCGGGGCCTGATTTCGCTCCGGCCGCAGTCGCGTCGCGCGCGGATTCGGATTTACCGGCTTCCCCATTCGCCGACGCCGCAACCGATCATGCGGACTTGAAAACGCCGTCCGAGCCGATTCCTCCCTTCCAGGAGAGTTCTTTCGATGCGACCGGCCATGCTCGCCAACCCGTCGTAACCGCGCAATTCGCGCCGGAGGCAGTTGCCGGCGGCATCAACCCGCAGAGTCCTGCGGCATTCGCTCCAATGCCTGCGGCGGCTCCGGCTGAAGCGCCTCAGCGTGCGCATGAGCCCCATAAAACCGTGCCGTCGGACAGCGAATTGATTCGTGAGTTTTTAGCCGGCGCGGGTATCGACGACGCCCATTTTTTGCCTCCCGACCAGTGGCCGGCGCTGTTCCGAACATCGGGCGAATTGCTGCGCAGCATGGTGGATGGGCTGATGTGCGTGCTGCGCGCCCGCGCGGAATTGAAAAGTCAGTTTCGCGTTTCGGTGACCACGATGCGTTCGGTCGATAATAACCCATTGAAGTTTACCCCGAATGCCGATGACGCGATGAGGCTGCTTTTATCACCGACGAATCCCGGTTTTCTGACTCCGAAAGAAGCGGTGCGCGAAGGCTTTGCCGACATAATGAACCATCAGATGGCGATGACCGCCGGAATTCAGGCCGCGTTGGCGGACATCCTGCGCTTTTTCGATCCCGAATTGATCGAAAAAGCGCAAGGCGAAGGTTTGCAATTTCAGAAAAAAGCCAAATGCTGGGAGCACTATACGATCCAGTATCCGAAGCTGAAAGCCGCGGCCCAGGAGGATTTCTTCGGCGATGCGTTCGGCGATGCCTACGAGCAGCAGATGCAATTGTTGAGCCGCTCGCCAAAACGATGACACACTTCCGCATTCCTGCCGAGAACCATAAATATGTCTGAACACAATAGGGTAGTCTGGTCCGAGGGCATGTTTCTCCGGCCTCAGCATTTCCAGCAGCATGACCGTTATTTCGAAAGCCTGTTGCATGGCTTGTCGCTCGGCGTACGTCCCTATTCCTGGGGTTTTGCGAGCCTGAAACTCGACCATGGCTGCCTCGCGATCGGCAAGGTCGGCCTCAGCGAGTGCAGAGGCGTATTTCCCGACGGCACGCCGTTCAATTTGCCTCAGGACGATGATCTGCCGATGCCGTTGGATGTGCCGGAGAATGAGAAAGCGAGCATCATCTATTTGGCGTTGCCATTGCGTAGGCCGGATTCCACCGAAGTCGATAGCGAGGCTTTCCCGGACAATATGGCGCGTTATCGTCTGGCAGAGCGTCAGGTCCGCGATCATAACAGCGGTTCCGACGGCCGCTACGATGTGCAGATTGGCGCGCTGAAACCGCGGCTGATGTGCGCAAGCCAGGAGCGTTCGGGTTATGTATGCTTGGGCATCGCCAGGATCGTGGAAGTGCGTGCCGATAAAACGGTGATCCTCGACAAGCAGTATATTCCTCCCGCCGTGCACTGCGTTTCTGCCGGGCTGTTGGGCGGATTCGCCGGAGAATTGCAAGGCTTGCTGCATACGCGCGGCGAAGCATTGGCGGGAAGGGTGGCCGGCAGCGGTCAGGGCGGCGTGGCCGAAATTGCCGATTTTATGCTGTTGCAACTGATCAACCGTTATGAGCCGTTGTTGGCGCATCTGGCCAATGCTTCGGCGATGCATCCGGAAGATTTTTTTCAGCTTTGCCTGCAAATGGCCGGCGAATTGGCGACTTTTTACCGGCCGAACAAACGGCCGGCCGCCTTCCCCGACTACAGGCACGACGATCTGAAAGCGACTTTCATACCGTTGATCGACGAACTGCGAAGCCTCTTGAGTATGGTGCTGGAGCAGAATGCGGTGCAATTGCCGTTGGCGGAAGCCAGACCGGGCGTATACGTCGCGAAACGTCCGGAGTTGACGTTGCTGGAAGGCGCGATTTTTGTGCTCGCGGCCAAGGCCCAGGTATCTTCGGAATTGATTCGCAGTCATTTTCCGCCGCAAGTCAAAATCGGGCCGGTCGAAGATATTCAATTGCTGGTGCGTTCGGCTTTGCCCGGCATTGCGATCCAGGCTTTGCCGGTTGCGCCTCGGCAGATTCCTTATCATGCCGGCTATTCGTATTTCGAGCTGAACAAGCAAAGCGAATTGTGGGCGAAGATGTCTGCTTCCGGCGGCTTCGCTATCCATATCGGCGGCAGTTTTCCGGAACTGGAACTTGAGTTTTGGGCAATTAGAAAAGGTTGAACGGCATGAATCCAAACGATCCTTCAGGACCTTTCGATGAGAGCGACCGCACGATTATTCGGCCGATGCCGGGAGGCCGGCGGCCGGCAGCCGCGCCGCCGGTAGCGCAGAGCACACCGTTATCTACCTCTTCTCCGGTATCTCCAACTTCGCCGACTCCGGCCTACCGGCCGGCCGCCGCGGTCGAATTGCCCGCCGCCGAATTCAAGGAAAACCCGATCGTCGCGGCGGCATTGCCGCTGATTTCGCTGGCCGGCCGGCTAAGACAAACCGCGATGTATCCGGCGGTCGATGCACTGCGCCAGCGCGCAACCAGCGAGGTGACCCTGTTCGAAAATCGCCTGCTGCAATCCGGCGTCAGCGCCGATCATACCCGCATGGCCAGTTACGCGCTTTGTAGCTTTCTGGATGAAACGATTTTGAATACGCCGTGGGGATCGCAAAGCAACTGGGGGCATCAGAGTTTGCTGATCTCCTTCCACCGGGAAGCCTGGGGCGGCGAGAAGTTTTTCGATATTGTGGCTGCGCTGGTCAAACAGCCAGCGCAAAATCTGGCGCTGATTGAGTTGGCCTATCTGTTTATCAGCCTTGGATTTGAAGGTAAATATCGGGTGCTGACGAATGGCGTGAATGAACTCGAAAAATACCGCGCCGAATTGTATCAATTGATCCAGCGGGTGAAGGGCGACGGCGAACGCGAATTGTCGCCGCGCTGGCGGGGCCTGACCGATGTGCGCAATGCGCTGGTGCGTTATGTGCCGCTCTGGGTGGTCGGCGCGGTACTGGGCGTACTGTTGATTCTGGTCTACATTGGTTTCGTGTTGGCGTTGAATGCCCGCTCGGACCAGGATTATAAAGAGTTGTTCGCGCTTGCCAAACAGCCGATCGAGATTGCGCGCGCGACGATGCCGGCACCGGTCGTGAAGCCCGCCGATCCGGACCGCAAGGAACGCTTTAAACGGATACTTGCCACCGAAATCGCCAAGGACATGGTCGAGGTCGTCGACGACAGGCTGATCAGAATCCGCAATTCCTTCGCCTCCGGCAGCGATCAACTGAAGCCCGAGTTCCTGCCGATGCTGAAAAAAATCGCCGACGAGTTCGCGGCCGGCAAGGACAATGTGCTGGTCATTGGCCATACCGACGATCAGCCGATCGTCTCGGCGCGGTTTCCATCCAATTGGCATTTGTCGACATCGAGAGCCAAAAAAGTCAGTGAAATGTTGAATGATCTGGCGACGCAGGGCGGAAAGATACGCTTTGAAGGCCGGGCCGAGGGCGAACCGTTGGTACCCAACGACACGCCGGAACACCGGGCGATCAATCGCCGCGTCGATTTACAGATTCAGTGAGAGCACAGATGGGAAAGCTCAAGGCAATTTTTACGAATAAGTGGGTCATCCAGTTTTTGGGTTTGGCGGCCCTCAGCTGCCTGATATGGCTGGCCGGACCGTTGATCGCGATCGCCGGCAGTGTGCCGTTGGAATCGGTGCTCGCCAGGACGCTGGTGATTGTCGGATTGTTCGTGACTTGGGTGATTTTTCGGCTGGCCATGCAGCTTCGCGCCGGCAGCGCCGAAAAACAACTGGTCGAACAATTGGTGTCGGCGGATGCGGACCCTATCGCGACGGCCTCGGCCGATGAGGTCGATACGCTGCGCAAGGGGTTCGAGGAAGCGTTCGCAGTGTTGAAAAAATCGCGCGCCGACGGTAAATCCCGTGGCCAGTTCGTCTATCAGTTGCCCTGGTATGCGATCATCGGCGCGCCCGGTTCCGGCAAAACCACCGCACTGGTCAATTCCGGCCTGCATTTTCCGTTGGCCGAAAAACTCGGCAAACCCGCGATCAAAGGGGTCAGCGGAACCCGCAATTGCGACTGGTGGTTCGCCGACAATGCGGTTTTTTTGGATACGGCCGGCCGCTACACGATGCAGGAAAGCCACAAGGCGGTCGATGCGGCCGGCTGGGCGGGTTTTTTGGCGCTGATCAAAAAATACCGTCCGCGCCGGCCGTTGAATGGCGTCATCGTGGCGACCAGCCTCTCGGATTTGTTGCAGCAGTCCGAGCAGGAGCGCCTGCTTCACGCCAAGGCCGTGCGCTCGCGGATTCATGAGCTTTATCAACATCTCGGCGTGCGCCTGCCGGTGTATATGATGTTTACCAAGGCCGATCTGGTGGCCGGTTTCAATGATTTCTTCGCCGATCTGACGCAGGAACAGCGCGCTCAGGTATGGGGTGAAACCTTTTCCGCCGATACCTTGAGCGGCGACCCTGATGTGTCGGCGCGTTTTGCGACTGCTTATGACGAATTGCTTCAGCGCTTGCAGCACCGGACGCTCGGGCGTATTCAGGACGAACGCGACGTACGGCGGCGAGCCAGTATTCTGGATTTTCCGCAGCAGATGGCGTTGGCGAAGCCCGCGATGCTGGATTTCTTGCAGGCGACATACGCAGCGAACCGTTACGAAGAGCCGGTGCTGCTGCGCGGCGTTTATTTCACCAGCGGGACTCAAGAAGGCACGCCGATCGACAGAATGCTGGGTATTTTGGCCGGCGCTTTCCACCTGGACCGGCAGGTGGTTCCGATGTACAGCGGACAGGGCAAGAGTTACTTTCTAACCCGATTATTGCAAGACGTGCTGTTTCCGGAAGCGGAACTGGCCGGCCAGGACCCGAAGCTGGAAAAGCGCACGCGCTGGTTGCAGCTAGGCGCCTACATCGGTGCGGGACTGGTCTTTCTGTCCGTGATTTCTCTGTGGACGATCAGTTATTTCAATAACCGATCCGCGCTCGAAAAGGTCGAAGAGCAGATCGCACAGTATAGATCGATCAAGTTGTCTGCGAGCAATACCCAGGATAATTTTCAGATGTTGCTGCCGCGGCTGAACATTCTGCAGGCGATCGTGGATGTCTATCGGGACGGCGGTCCGATGATGGGATTCGGCCTGTCGCAGG
This sequence comes from Methylomicrobium sp. Wu6, assembly GCF_035916875.1. NCBI lineage: Bacteria > Pseudomonadati > Pseudomonadota > Gammaproteobacteria > Methylococcales > Methylococcaceae > Methylomicrobium > Methylomicrobium sp. Wu6. The sequence goes on along the minus strand of NZ_JAXUHN010000091.1, from coordinate 69,784 downwards.
GCGACAAAATACAGGCGGCCGCCCATCATGCCTACGATGCGATGCTGCGCGAGTATTTTCTGCCGTCGATCATGCTGCGGCTGAAAGAACGGATGCAGAGTGCTGAAGGCAATAAACTCGACGTGCTGTATGAGTTGTTGAAGGTTTATCTGATGTTCAATCAGACCGACCGGATGGCGCCGGAAACAGCGATGACCTGGATTCGCGCGGACTGGGACCGGCAATATGCGAGCGATCCCGAGACCGTCGCCCAATTGGTCCGGCATTTGGACAACCTGCTCAAATTACAACTTGATCCGGCGCGGATCGACGACGATTTTGTGAATTCGGTGCGCGGAAAACTGATGCAAGTGCCGTTGATAGGTCAGATTTACTCCCGCTTCAAATCGGAAGCGACTCTCGATCAAGCGCATGATTTCAGATTGGGGAAGGAGTTGGGCGCTGATGGCGCGCGCGTGTTTGCGTTGTCGGACGGCAAGGATTTTTCGTCATACAGCATCCCCGCCGTATTCACCGGCTACGGCTATAAGGAACTGTTTTTGACCAAAAGCCGCGATTTCGTAAAGGATGCGGTCGAGCAGAATTGGGTATTGGGCAGCCAGACCCGGCTTGAAGTCGCGGAGGTCGAAAAACTGCACGCTGAGTTGAAGAAACTCTATATCGACGAATATAAGACGGTCTGGTCGGATCTGCTTGCAAAGCTGAAGTTGCAGCCCGCGTTGACGACCAGCCAGATGGCGCAAATGCTCGATATTTTATCCCGGCCCGACGGCCCTTTGCGCAAATTGCTGGATGGCATCGATGCGAATACATCGTTCAGCCGGCTCGGCAAGGAGGCCAGCGATTCGATCGCGAAAGCGGTCGGCAATGCGCTGAAGTCGCCGGACGCGAAGACCTCGCAGTTGCTCGCGATGGCCAAAAACGCAGCTGGCGTCGATAGCGGGCCTGATCCTGCGATCGCGGCGGAAGTGCAGTTCGAGCCCTTGAACAATCTGGTGCGAGGCGGTCCGGACAAGCCGATTGCGCTGGAGCCGGTTTTGCAGCAACTGAAAAGTCTGCGCGATTACTTTTTGCAATTGAGCAGCGCCAACACCGGCGGCCAGGCCTTGCAAAATCAGGCCAGCCTGTTCAGCGGCGGCGGTACGGACGTGTTGAAACAGGCGCAACTCGAATTTGCTCGCCTGCCGGCGCCGTTGAACGGCTGGCTGCAAATCATCGTCAGCAGCGGCGGCCAGAAGTTGTCCTCGGCCGCCAAAGGCCAGTTGAGCGAAATGGTCAAGACCGGCGTTGCTTCGCCATGTAAAGCCGCTTTGACAGGCCGTTACCCGTTCAATACGGGCGCGAATCAGGATGTCTTGCTGGCCGATTTCGCGAAGATCTTCGCCCCGTCCGGTCTGATGGACCAGTTTTTTCAAGCGAATCTGAAGCCATTCGTCGATACCAGCAAGCCCGTTTGGACAGAAATGACGGCAGAAAAGCCATTGGGGCTCTCGCAGGAATCGATCCGCCGCTTTCAACTGGCCGCCAAAATTCGCGATGCCTTTTTCGCGGCAGGCGCTTCGCCGCAGGTGCAATTCGAATTGAAACCGCAGGCGCTGGATCCGAATGTCGGCACTTTTCGCTTGCAAATCGAAGGCCAGGAAGCGGTTTACCGGCACGGCCCGGAACAGGCAGCCAGTCTAAAGTGGCCGGGGCCGACGCCGAGCCAAGGCGTGCGGATCGTGTTTGAAACCCTCGACGGCCACCAGACCAGCCGCAGCAAGGAAGGAACCTGGGCTTTCTTTCGCTTGCTCGACGAGGCCACGATCGAACCGACCGCTGCGCCGGAAAAATTCAATCTGACGTTTCAGCTGGAAGGCATGAGCGCGCGTTATGAACTGCGTGCGGCCAGTGTGATGAATCCGTTCAATCTGCGCGAAATGCAAGGTTTCCGCTGTCCGGAAGGTTTGTGAGCCAGCCGGATGCCGCGCCGGGTTTTTACGGCAAGCTTCCGAGTCACGGCGATTTTTTGTTCCGGCGTTTGCCGAGACAGTTCATCGAGCCTTGGGATCATTGGTTGCAGGCCGGCTTGACCGCCAGCCGCGAGCAGTTGGGGGAAGCTTGGCTGGAGACTTTTTTGTACAGCCCGATCTGGGAGTTCGCGTTGGCTGAAGGGCAGTGCGGCAACGATGCCTGGGCCGGGGTGATGATGCCGAGCGTTGACCGGGTAGGTCGCTATTTTCCGTTGACGCTGGCTGCGAAAGTCAACCATTGGCCGTTGACTGATTTGTTCGAACCCGATTGCGGCTGGTTCGATGCGTTGTCGCAGTTGGCGCTGTCCACGCTCGACTACGATTTCGACCTGGACAGTTTTGATGCCCGTATCGAGCGTTTGCGCCTCGGCGAATTTATCTCGGCGCGGCCGATTCGCTACGGCCAGACAGGCATCGACACCGCTTCGGCGCGGCAGGCGTTTCTCTTCCGGCTCGATAATTCCCGGGATACGCCCCAGGCTTTGCGCGAGGTAGGCGGCGAGTTCGGCAGCCGTTTTTTGGAGCGGTGCAGTTATTGGCGGTCAACTGACATTGAAAATTCCAAAACTTCCTTCCTATTGTGCGATGGGATGCCGCCGATCGATGCTTTCGCCGGATTTCTGAACGGTGTATGGCCGAGCCGCCAATGGCAGTTTTCCAGCATGCATTTGGGCGAAGGTTTTCCTCAGACGGACGGCATCGCATCGGAACGAACCGCCGCGCCCGAGGCGCCGGCAAACGGGCAAAATACAAGCCATCCGGTTCGAGAGGATGAAGAGATCACGGTCGGCAGGAACAATCGTGAGCGTAAACCGCCGGCCGGTCAAGACTGGGTAGCGGAAAGTGCCGGACTCAGTGTGGTCGGGGGGCGCCGAAAGCTCAATGAAGATGCGATTCTGGATAGGTGCGATGCCGGGATGTGGGCGGTGGCCGACGGCATGGGCGGGCACAGCGCGGGCGATGTCGCGAGTCAGGCCTTGGTAACCGCCCTGGCGAAAATTCCCCGCATCGATGATATTGATCGCTACTGTGAACAGGTCGAATCGAGCCTGCAAGCGGTCAATCGCGATCTGCTGCATCTGGCCGAAAGCCGGGGCAATGGCCAAATCATCGGCAGCACGATCGTGGTGCTGTTGGTTTCCGGCAACCGCTTCCGTTACCTGTGGGCTGGGGATAGCCGTTTGTACCGGTACCGGCAAGGTATTCTCGAGCAACTGACTCGGGATCATTCTTTGTCGTCGGCATTGACGAGTCTGGGATACGACGCATCCGAGGCTTTGCCCGCATCAGCCCATGACAATGTCATTACGCGCGCGGTCGGTGCGGATGGATTGTTGGAAATCGATGGAGGCGAAGGAACAATCGCCGAGCGGGATCTGTTTATTTTATGCAGCGACGGTTTGATCAAAGAACTCGACGATGCGGATATCGCGTTTTTTTGTGGCGCGGATTCACCTCGCGACATTGTGCAAAAGCTGGTTGACGAAGCGGAAAGCAGAGGCGGTCGGGATAATATTTCGGTGGTCGTGGTAAGGGCCGCGCGTGAAAAACTTTGAACAATTTTTTAATAAAGAGTTTAATGTATGTGAATTTAAACAGCTTTATGTTTTGGATAAAGCGTGGAACCGGTACGAAAACCTGATTTGGGTTTTAGCAGTCATTTGTTAAGCAAATTTCCCAGGTTAAGGCGCGCGACTTACCATGAAGCCATTTACAAATATTAAGCAAGTCAGAATGGTGAAATGATGTCCGAAACAACGAGATTTTCATTTGCGTTTACTAAGCCAGAAGCGGATTTCAAATCAGAAAGGTCGGATGGGGAGTCGATGCGTATTCTTGTCCTGGGCGATTTCAGTGGACGAAGCCCATATCGGCAAGGTCTTGAGGGGCATTCGATTCTGCGCGTTGACATCGATAATTTCGACGCTGTGATGGCGCGGATCGCCCCCCGTCTGCATTTGCAACTGGATACCGAGGTGGACTTAACGTTTCGACAGATGGAAGACTTTCATCCCGATACGCTGTTCCAAAACCTGGAACTATTTCGGGAGCTCGCGCGGATCAGAGATCGATTGAGCGATGCCGCGACGTTTACGCAGGCAGCTGAAGAGTTGCGCGGTATGATGCAGGTCACTACGGAAAAGCCGGTGTCCGATGTGGGGCGGACAAAAGACGAAGACGACCAGATGACCTTTGAGCGGTTGCTCGGAGGGCAAGGCGCTGATCGCGAAGAGCAGGCGAAGGTTCGGGCCGAATCGATTGTGGAAAACACCCTCGAACAGATTGTCGCGCGACATATCGTTGCCGATGCGCCGCCCTTCAAGGATATCTATCTCAATGCAGTGGACGAGGCGTTGAGCGCCAAAATGCGGGAGCTGCTGCATCATCCGGATTTTCAGGCGCTCGAAGCGGCCTGGAAGGCGCTGTGGGCATTGGCTGCAAATCTGGAGACGGGTGAAAATTTATCGTTGCATGTGTTGGATGTCAGCAAGGATGAATTGTTTGACGAGGTGAGCGCTGCGGGAGAAAACTTGAGCCGCTCCGGGCTGTATCGCTTGCTGGTGGACCAAAATGCCGGCGGCTTCGGCGGCGAACCCTGGTCTGTCGTGATCGGCAACTTTTCGTTCGGCAACAGCCCCGAAGATGTCGCCTTGCTGGCGGCATGCGGGCTATTGGCGGCTAAAGCCGGCGGTCCCTTTATCGCGGCGGCCGACCCCGTGCTTTTGGGATGCGGCGCACTGGCCGAGTCGCCCGATCCGCATGATTGGGCCGAGATGGCGCCGGCAGCGGCAAAACGTTGGGATGCGCTTCGGCAGAGCCCGGTGGCGCCGTGGATCGGCTTGGTTCTGCCCCGGATTTTGTCGCGATTGCCGTATGGGCGCGAGACCGATCCGGTGGAGTCTTTCGCGTTTGAGGAAGCCGAACAGCCGTTTATGCACGAGTTTTTTTTATGGGCCAATCCGGTATTTTATTGTGCGCTGCTGCTCGGGCGTTCCTATCTTGAAAATGGCGGTTCGATGCAGCCTGGCGATCACCTGCAAATCGACGATTTGCCGGCGTATATTTTCAAGCAGGATGGCAATGCTAAGCTTTTGCCTTGCGCGGAAGTTTGTCTGAACGACCGCGCCATGGAGAAAATTCTGGCTTTGGGAGTCATGCCTTTTCTAAGTCACCGCAGCGGAAATATCGCACGGTTGGCAAGATTTCAATCGCTCGCCGATCCAACCACTGTCTTGCAGGGGTTTTGGAGCCATTGATTTTTAAAACAGTCTATCTCACCGTGCAAGGCATCAAATCATGCGTGTGATTCCTCGATGCGAGTATTTCAACTGAACGTCTTTATCATGCCTCAATTAAGTCAAGCCGGCGGATTCGATGCAGGACGATAAAACCGTTTTCAAGCCGCCCGTCCCGCCTCCGACAGCGCCGGACGCGGACCGGACCGTGATATTTCGGCCCGGCTTGCAGGTTTTTGTCCAGGACGGTTCCGGAAAAACGCTGAAGGACTATTTTTTTATGCAAGGATTCACCGCCGGGCGCGGGCGTGATAATGCGGTGGTTCTGGAAAGCGGCGACATTAGCCGCCATCATATCGAGGTCAAACGGGAGCGGGGTGAATGGCGGCTGGTTGATCTGAACAGCGCTAACGGCGTGTTTATCGATGGCTTGCGCCTGGAACGTGAAACCCGCTTGACGCTGCCGGCTCTGGTGCAATTGGGCAATGCCGGGATTTTTCTGAAAATCCAGGCGGCCGGACAACCAGGGTTGAGCGAACTGCCTAAACCGGGCGAAATTCCAGTGTCGGCGACGCCGCCTTCCTCAACGACACCGACACAAACACAACAGGCGACGGATAAGCGCCAGTTATCCAGAGAAGCGGTCAGGAACCGGCTGATGTCGACGGAAGAAGCCGAGGATGCCGGCGAATACACCCGGATGGTGCGCACGCTGATTCGCGAAGATCGGGTGGTTCGCAGCAAGAAATACAATCAATGGATTTCGGTGTTGGCAGTGCTGTTTTTAATTGCTTCCTGTGTGGTGACTTACCAGCGGATTGCCTTGTCGAATGCGCGCACGCTCGCGATCGATTTGTTTTATGATATCAAGACGCTGGAAGTCAGCCTGTCGCGCTCCGAAATCACGATCGAATCCAGCGCCCAACTGCTTGAGCAAATGATCAGCACGCTCGCACAGGATAAGTTGTTGGCCGATCAGGAGCGCATCAAGGCAGAGCAGGAACGTATCAAAGCCGAACAGGAAAAGATCGCCGCAGAAAGCCGGCGGTTGGCGCAGGAGCGCAAACGCCTGCAAGGTATGAAAGCCAAATATCAGGAATACGTGCAAGAGGCCGAATCTTTGCGTATCCGTTTTCCGACCGCGGCGCGCTATGAAGAAGAATTGATCGCCAAAGTCGCGCGGGAATTCGGCGAGAGCGAACTGGAACTGCCCGATGATTTTGTCGATGAAGTCAGACGCTATATCAAATACTGGCAGGCTTCATCCAGAATGCCGCAGGCGATGGCGACGCTCGAGAACAATGGATACGCGCAGGCGATTCTGGCGGCTTTGGACAAGGAAGGTTTGCCGCTGCATTTCATCTATCTGCCGCTGCAGGAAAGCAACTACGATACGATGGCGGTCGGTCCCGAGACCCGTTTCGGTATCGCCAAAGGCGCCTGGCAGCTGCTGGCTTCGACTGGCGAGGATTTCGGGCTGAAGACAGGACCGCTGGCGGCGACCCGGAACTATGACGAACAGGATCAGCGCTTCGATTTCAATCAGGCGACCCGCGCCGGCGCCAAATATTTGAAACTGATCTACAGCACCGAGGCGCAGGCCTCCGGCTTGCTGGTGATCGCGAGCTACAATTACGGGCAAAACCGGGTCAGGGAAATGATCAAAAAAATGCCGGACAATCCGCGCGACAAGAATTTCTGGAAATTCATCCAGCAATACCAGATTCCGAAAGAGACCTATGATTATGTCTTTTATATCTTCTCGGCCGCGGTGATCGGGGAGGATCCGAAACATTTCGGCTTCAAGTTTAATCCGCCGCTGCTGTCGGCTGTGGCCAAACCGGGCTAAACGCTTCCTGACGAGAAGCCGCCATGCATTGCGTTGCCACATAGCCGCTATTGCATCAATACTACCGGGCTTTGATCGTTTCGAGGATGGGCGGCCAGAGCTTCTCCCAGCAACAGTCATGATCGGCGTCGGGCAGTACAATAAACGTTGCTGATGGCTGACGCTGAACGGCAGCCCGGATCAAATCCGGCGGAATGTTCGTGTCTTTTGCGCCGGCCAGATGCAGTTGAAAAATCTTGTCGGATAGGGGCGGATGCTTTGCCGGATTTTCCGAACCGGTCAGAGGCGAATAGTGATGCCGCTCTGCCCAGGCATCGGGATCCAGATTGCCTGCGATCGTGACGATGCCACTTAAACCGTCCATGCGTTCGGCCAACAGCATCGCCAAGGCGGCGCCGCCGCTGAAACCGATCAACACCGTCTTCCGGGGATGCAAGGCGTTCCGGAGTTCCCTGAGCGCGGCGGTCATCGTATCGACGACGGTTTTGGAATAGCGTCGAAGGGTCCAGAGTTCAGCAGTGCAGGGCGGCTTTGTCCCGAAACCATGATAACAGGGGCGGCCCAGATAAAGCGATGCGGACGGGTCCTGCGAGATCAATCTGAGCACGAGCGGATTGCGCGGCGTAGGATTGTCCGCAATCAGTTGATGGTGAATCCAGGGCGAGCCGTCGCCGTCCAGATAAACGTGCAACTCACCGTTTTGAAACCCGGCCCGATTCCGATAAACGACGTGTTGATAGTCCGTGCCTTTTACGAGGGAGCGTGTCAAACCCAGGCGCTCGGCTTCCCGGTCCAGCCGGATTTCGGGGGCGGCGCATCCGGCCGATAAAAGCGGCAGCCAGCAAAGCAATATAAGGCGACGCATCGGGCATTTCCGTTCGGATGCGGGCGCTTTACTGGCGGCCTTGCAATTCCATAATCTGTTTTTTCAATGCCAACAAGCCGTCATGTTTAGGCACGGCTTCCAGCCCTTCTTCGATCTTGACCAAGCTTTCGGTGATATTGTTTTGTTGGAACAATTCTTCCGCCTGTTGTTCGCAGAGATTCGCGATTTTTTCGAGCCCGGCCTTGGCGGGTTTATTATACGGATCGATTTCGAGCACCTGACGGTAGGCCCATAACGCATTGCTGCCGGATGGCGCGGTGATGAAGCCGACGTCGTAGTGAATCTGTGCGAGTTCCAACAGATCTTTGACCTTGAGTTCCTGTTCCGGCGTCAGCGCAATGACCTTTTCGGCCAAGGGATCGACATTGTAATAGAGATAGACATAAGCGCCCGCCGCACTGAGTAAGGCCAGCGCGGTGACGCCCGATAAAATCCAGGGGAGTTTCGCGCGCGGTTCGAACTCATTGATGAACTGATTGACCGAAGGCGTACGTTGCTCTTTTTTGAAGGCGAGCGCATGAACCAGCGCGTTCCAGTGCTGCCGCTTCAAACCCGGAATTGCCGGTGGCTGCAAATTGACTTCGCAGGCTTTCGGCGCGGCAATCTTGCCGAAAGGATGCTTGCCGGTCAGCAGTTCGTAGGCCACGCAGCCCAGCGCATAAATGTCGTCGCGCGGGTCTGGAGGCTGATTTTCGAACATTTCGAGGCTTGCGTATTCGGGCGTCAGTGCGCCGAGATCCCGGGCATTGAAAACCGTTTTGTCATGGGTGGCGTCCGTGCGGGCCGCCGCGCAGGCGATGCCGAAGTCGAGCACCTTCACATTGCCGTCGGCCGTGATGAAGGCGTTGCCGGGTTTGAAGTCGGAATGGATGATGTTGTGTTTGTGCGCATATGCCAGGGCCAGCGCCAGGCCTTTGATAATCGGCCAGGCTTTCTTGAACGGCAGGCCGTTGGGCGCGTGTTCGCGAATGTATTGCCGGAGCGACTGGCCGTCCAGTATTTGCATCACCATGAACACATTGCTGCCGTCCCGGTCGAAGTCATAGACGGTGACGATGTTGGGGTGCGCCAGTTGCTGGGTTTTTTTGGTTTCTCTTTGCAGCGCGATGAAGAGTTCGGGGTCTTCGCGGAACCCTTCATTCAACACCTTGATCGCGACATCCGGGGTTTCGTCGAGGGCTTCCTCACGGCGCAGGTCGGTTGCTCGGAATACGGTGCCCATGCCGCCGCAGCCGATCACTTCCTTGAGCACGAAACGTTCTTTGATCACCGAGCCGACGGCCAGCGGGGCCGAAGGGGATTCCGTGCTAAAACCGAGGGTTCTGGCGGTGCGCGAGGTGGCGGTCGGCGGCGCGGTGCGAGCGGACGGGCTGACCAGCGTGTCGGCGTCCAGGCCGAAAGCGCTTGCCGCGGCGGACGGTGGCAAGCCCGCCTTGATGGGGGTCACGATCGTCTCGTCAGTCTCCGCTATAGGCCGATGCGGGCTTGCGCCCGTCGGCCCGGTTTTCGGACTATTGGCCGGCCTCGGCGCAATCCGGGTTGCGTCATCGGTAATATCGTCGGCGCTTTTATCTGTCATAACGGCTTGGGAATGGGTTAGCCTTTCGGAACGAAAAAGAACGGGCTGCCTTCATGACCAGCATGCTGCAACGCGGAATATTCCGGCGACTGTTGAAAGCCGACCATCGATGCGGATTTTTTGACCTGTCCTGAAACGATTCGGAACAGTTCGTAATCGACCATCATGCCCTTGTTCGATTTCAGCGCGTTCAGCAACGCCTTCGCAAAGACGGAGTGATTGCCGCCGCCGGAATCGAGCACCGGTTCCTCGCCGCCTGACGTCATCACAGTGCGCGCTTTGCGGTTCATCATGAACTTGAGCCATTTTTCGCGTTTATCCTCCGGCATGTCCTTCGGCAGACGTACAATCGCGCCCTGCGTCATCGCGCCCGAATAGCAGGAATCGGCGATCACCAGGATATGCCTGGCCGGGATCACATTCAGGTATTGGGTCACATTGAAGCTGGACAGCCAGTTCGCGGTGTTGTTCGGTTCGGCGTCGGTCGGCAGCCAGTAGGCGCTTTCGTCGCTTTTGTCGATTTCGCCGTGCCCGGCGTAATAAATCAACAGGTTGTCCTGGTCGGTCAGGCTCTGACGCAGGTCATTGAACGCGGTCATGATTTGATGCCGGTTCGCGTTGATCAACAGTTTCGTCTGGAAACCGTAGCGCGAGCGCAGGACTTCGTCAACCGCCTTGGCGTCGTTTGCCGAAGTATTCAAAGTCGGCATGCTCGCATAATTGTTGTTGCCGATGATCAGCGCATAAAATTTGCCGAAATTGACCGACGGGTAGGTGCTCGAGGTCATGCTTTCGGGCGCTTCGTCAAATGTTTGCGCGGCGGATTGCGTCGGAGCCAGCAGATTGAAGGAAATCAGACTGCGCCGGTTTTGTTTGTCGGTAGCGACGATCTTGACCGAGGTTGAAGCCGATGCGATTGGGATTTCGGATTTGAAGACTCCATCCTTGTCGGGCTGAACCGGCAATTCATTGATCTGCAAGCTTCTCAATCCGGTGGGCGATGAAATCTTGCCGATGATTTCCTTGATTTTGGTCGCCGAGCGCAGACGGAAGCTCGGCTCGGTTCCCCGGGTCAATTTGACCGGCGGATCGAGGATTTCGATCGACGGGCCCGCTTTCGCGAGCGTTAACGGCTGTGCCAGATTGCTCTTTTCTTTCGCGATTGCGTTTTTGAGTTCCTTGATTTGTCCGCCCTGCGCGAGCAGATGGCTCTTGGAGTCGGACAATTTGGTACGCAAGGTCTCGACAGCGAGTTTTTCCTGCGTGCTGCTTGCCTGTTTGGCTTTCTCCTCGATCGTATTGACCTCCATGTTGATTTGCGCGGAACTGGCCTGATATTGGCTTTCGAGCGTTTTCAGGCGCGCTTCCATTTCGGCCAGATTATTCTCTGAAGTATTGACTTGAGACTCTTCGACCGGCTCGGATTCTTCTGTGGCGGGCGCCTGTTTCGGCTCCTGACGTGCAATCACTTGCGATTTCGGCTGGCTCTTAAGTTGCCGCTCTTCGGCTTTCAATTGTTTTTCGAGTTGGGAGACCTGCTGTTGCTGGTTTTTTAGATGCGACTTTTTGGTCTCGACTTCCTGTTGCAGCGATTCGATGAGACCTTCGTTGCGGCTAGCCTTACCTTTTTCCTGATTCAATCGGTTGCGGGTTTCGTCGAGTTGCCTTTCGATCGTTCGCGATTGCTGCTTTTGTTCGGTTAATTGTTGTCGAGTGGCGTCCAGTTGAGTTCGCAGATTTTCCGCCTCTTCCTTGTAGCCTTGCGATTCTTCGCGCAATTGCGTCAATTGCTGCTGGTAGTTGGCCTCGATGACGCTGGAAAATTGCAAATCGGAGTTGGCCAGTCCCGATGCCTTGCGGTACCAGTTCAATGCGGTCGCCTTGTCCTGTTTGACGCCGAGGCCTTTTTCGTACAGATAGCCCAAGTTGATCTGTGCCTGCGAATTGCCTTTCTCGGCCGCTTTCAAATACCACTCTGCGGCCAGCTTGGGGTCGGCCATGCCGCCGAGTCCTTTTTCATAAATTTCGCCAACCTTGACCTGCGCCTCCGGATCGCCCTGCTGCGCCTGCGGCAACCAGATCTTCAACGACGACGCAGCATTCGCGCGGTCATATGCGACATATTCGCCGCCGCGCATTTCGCAATCGCCCGCGGTGGTCTGGATTGGCCGCCGCGCGGTCAAATACATCGCCCGCGCGCCGAGCTTGCGTACCTGTCCCGGCAACAGGCAATCGACCACGAACAGCTTGTCGGTGTCTTTCGGATCGTAGCCGGCCGTCGCTTTCGAATCGTTCAGTTCGGAGACGGACGTGGCCGCGCATCCGACCAGCACCGTCAGCGCCGAGATCAGACAAAAATTGTGGATTTTCGCTGGTTTAACCGAGAAACTGCCGAAAACGCCCGGTTTGCAAAATGGTTTCATGGATCTTGTCCGCTTTTAAATTTGGAGCAGTTGATGTTGATTGAGCTAACCCTGCAGGCAATGTTAATCGAGCCATTCTGGAACGGCAAGTTAGCGAGAAATTTATTTCAATTATACGACGCAATCGATCGTAACAATATGTTGCCGCATCCGTTTGTTGTTTGAGCGATTAAATCAACTCGGCAGGGTCAGTATTTGAATTTCGCCAAGCACTCCAGCAAATAGTCCAAATCCTTTTCGGTATGATTGGCGGAAACCTGCAGCCTGATTTCCTGCTCGCCTTTGGGGACCACCGGATAATTCAGGCCGGTCGCCAGAATCTTGTGCGCAAACAAATGCTCGACCAGGGCGGAGGTTTTGCCGGTGTCGCGGATCAAAATCGGCACAATCGGATGTTCGCCAGGCAGGGTCTCAAAGCCTAAGCGCTCTAGGCCGGACCTGAGGCGGAGGCTCAATCCGCGCAATCTTTCCAACAGATTAACGCCTTCCCGGCTGTCGACGATCTGCAAGGCGGACAGAGCCGCCGCCGCTTCGCCGGGCGTGATCGGATTCGAATAGATGTATAACGGCGCGCTTTCCCTAAGATAAGCTATAACAGCCGCGCTGGAGACGACATAGCCGCCGTTCACCCCAAAAGCCTTGCCGAGCGTGCCGACTAAGATGTCGGCCTTGCCTCCGGCGACTTCCTCGGTTCCGCGCCCGGTCCTGCCGAGAGCGCCGACGCCGTGCGAATCATCGACCAGCGTGATGACGCCTTGCTCATAAGACTCATCATAGTTGCCGCAAATCGCGCCGATTTTGCCGAGTTCCGCATGATCGCCGCGCATGCTGAAGACACCATCGACGACCACGCAGACACGCTTGACCTGGCCGCGATAAGCGGCCAGGATTTTGTCCAGCGCGACGAGATCGCCGTGCGCGAACACTTCCTTGCGGGCCGGTTGGGCGAGCCGGATCGCGTTGATGATGCAGTTATGATTCAAGGCATCGCTGACCACGAGCGTATCCTCCGCGATCAACTGCGGCAGCACGCCGAGCATCGTCGCATAGGCTGCGCTGAACAGCATCGCGGCGTCGCGGCTGTGAAATTCGGCCAGCCTTTTTTCAAGCTCGACATGGGGACGGTAGGTGCCGCTGATGAAGCGAACCGCGCCGGGGCCCGCGCCGAAGGTTTCGACCGCTTCGGCCTCGGCGCGGATCACGCGTCGATCGAGTCCAAGGCCCAGATAGGCATTCGAATTCATGCGCAGATATGGACTATTGCCGAAACCTTCCAGCAAATAACGCGGCCCGAAACCTTCCGCCGCCGGCAGGATACCGGCCACCACTTTCTCGTGCCCCTTGCCGATGCCCTGAAGTTGTAGTTGATTGACTTTAGCGTGCAGCAGCGTTTCAATTTTTGTCAGCGACATATTGACCTCCGGTTAACCGTTTTGTATTTTGACCGCGATTTTTTCAAGCATATCCCGGACCATCGCCGCGAGGTCGAAGCGCGGTTGCCAGCCCCATTCGGCGCGGGCGGCGCTGTCGTCCATGTGCCTGGGCCAGGAGGACGCGATGGCCTGGCGCACCGGATCGATCGCATAAGCGATCGTGAAGTCGGGAATATGCTTTTGGATTTCGGCCGCGAGCTTCGCAGGGGTGAAACTCATTGCGGTTACATTGAAGGCATTGCGGTGGCGCAGGGTGTTGTTGTCCGCGTTCATCAGCCGGATCGCGGCGTCGATCGCATCCGGCATGTACATCATGTCCAGTTGCGTTTCGGCGCTCAAAAAACAGTCGTAATGCCGGGCGGTTAAGGCCGCATAAAAAATTTCGACCGCATAATCGGTCGAACCTCCACCCGGCAGCACCTTGCTCGAAATCAGCCCCGGATAACGTAGGCCGCGCGTATCGACGCCGAAGCGGCGGTAATAATAGTCGCATAGCAGTTCGCCGGACACCTTGGTGATGCCGTAAATCGTGGTCGGCCGCTGCATCGTGTCCTGCGGCGTATCATTTGCCGGCGTGCCGGGACCGAAAGCGCCGATCGAACTCGGAAAAAACACCGAGCACCGGTGCTTTCTGGAGGCTTCCAGCACATTGATCAGGCCGTTCATGTTAATGTCCCAGGCTTCCTGCGGCCTATCTTCGGCGACCGCGGACAACAGCGCGGCGAGATGAAAGATCGTATCGCAACGATGATCGGCGACGATCTGTTCGATGCTATCGGTATCGCGTACATCGATCCCGTAAAAAGGCCCCGATTCCGGCAACTCGGTGGACGACCGCCGATTGTAGGCGGCTGCGATCACGTTTTCCGCGCCGTATTGATCCCTCAGGACCAGCGTTAATTCCGATCCGATTTGTCCGGTCGCGCCGGTGACCAATATCTTTTTCATTGACACGCTCCGGTGCTGTTTTGAATATGCTTATTGCGGCGATGTCCTTACCTGAGCTGTTGACTAATCCTTATATTTCGCTCTCTTTGATAACCTTTCTTTTATTGTGGACTTGATGTTTCGATCAATTCTTGGCATTGTAGCGGGTTGTTTCGATCAATCCTATCATCCGCATGTTTCAATTTGTTCTCTCGCTGATTAATCGCCTGCACGCCAAGCAGGTTCCCGCGACCGGCATCGGCTTATTCCGGTTTTTTTACGGCTTGGTTACGCTTCAGGAAGTTCTGTTTTTAATTTATTTTAATCATTTGATTTTCGATCCGATCCCCTATATCGATGTCGAATTTCCGACGATCCCGTTTTTTCTCGGCCTTTGGGCATTGGTCGCTTTTTTTGTCGCGATCGGCTACCGCTATCGGTTTTCGCTGTTGGCAAATTATCTGTTCTGGATCGTGTTCGTCAATTTCACGCCGATGCAACGCGATTTTGACGGCGGTTTCGACATGTTCATGACCGGCGCCAATTTCTTCCTGCTGTTCATGCCGGGTGACCGCGCGTTTGCGATCGACGCGCTGCGCTATAAGCTCAGCACACCGTTTCGGCATTACCGCAGTTACACTAAACCTATGGTTTCGGCGTTGGCCTATTACCTGCCGGTCGTGGTCTGCCTTGGCTTTTTGTATTTCGATTCGGCGATTCATAAGCTGTTTGCCGAACATTGGCGCAACGGTTTGGGCTCCTGGCTGCCTTCGACGCAGCCTTATTATGTATCCGCGCTGGATATGTCGTGGTTGCTGAATCAGGAAGCTCTGGTCAAGGCGATCGGTTATACGATCCTGGTTTTCCAGTTCACGTTTTTGTTCTTCTTCAACCGGAGCCGCTTGCGCCCGGTTTATCTGTTCGCCGGCATCGGCCTGCACCTCGGCATCACGCTGTCGTTGAACATCTATCCGTTCGGGATGGGCATGCTGATCTTTTACACGCTGCTGGTGCCGTTCAGTTGGTGGCGCAGGATCGGCCGGATCGTGACGGCCGGAGAGCCTCTGTTGACCGTGTTTTATGACCAGCTGTGCCCGCTCTGCAACCGGACCGTGCTGATCCTGAATCATTTCGATATTTTCCGCTGCATCGACTTCAAAGGCGCGCAGGACAATGCGGGACAGTACCCGGCGCTAAACGCGTTGAGCCAGGAGGTGCTATTGACCGATCTCTATGCGCTGGACCGGAACAACCGGCTCTACGCCGGGCTGGACACTTATATCCAGATACTGATCAAGATGCGTTACCTCAGCCCTCTGGGCTTGGCGCTGAAAATGCCGGGCATCTATCATCTGGCCGCGAAAAAATACCGGCAAATCGCCGATAATCGCGCGCGCGTGGCTTGTACCGCCGACTGCGTCAGCGCGGAACCTTTGCCGGATCTGACGTATTACCATCGCGTATTCGAGCTGTATGCTCAGCAAAAGCCGAAAGCCTTTGCGCGCAAGCTGGCGAAAATCCTGGTCGCGATCATCCTGCTGCAATTGAACAGCACGATTCATTACGGCATTCTGTACCGCTTCAAGTTGAACAAACCCGAGAATCCGGCGTTGGCGGCCGTGATCCAGGGCAGCAACGAGCTGATCTCGGTGTCGCAGCTTTTTCTTGGTATCGCGCCGCATGCGCTGTATCTGCACGATCATTTTGCCGGTTACGACCGGATTATCGCGATTACTTATACCGACTCAGAGGGCCGCGAGCAATGGCTGCCGTTCGTGAACGAGCAGGGCAGGTTGCTGGCGCCGAACTGGGGTCGCGTGCATTCGATGTGGGCGAACATCGCGGTGACGCCGACGATCAACGAAACGCGGCTGAAGAAATTCATTATGAAAGTGACCGCGTTTTGGGGGCAACAAATCGGTTTGCGGCTCGATCACACAGTTTTCCATATCAAGATGAAAAAAATCGATGCGCCAACGCATTGGGTTGATGATCAACTGCACAAGAATTTCTCCGCTCCGTGGAGCGATGTCGGTATCGCCACATGGCGAAACGGTGCTATCTCTATAGAAATTCAAAACAATATCAACGATATATGATGCCGGTATCGCAAAAATCTATTTTTTATTGCTTGATCGCCGATGGCATGGTATAAATTACGAGTGCTTTTATGGGCGCATACATAAAAATAATGTAAACATTTTTGGAGGATATTATTATGAAAAAAGTTCTTTCAGTTTTGGCTCTGGCTCTGATGGTTGTTGGTCTGACTGGTTGCTTGGATCCGCAAGACGGCGAAAAACAAAGACCAAGCTCTTCTTCTAGCGTTTCGCTCTAATTATTGAGCGAGCGTTCGGTTTGTTTTATTGCATCAATTAGTAAGTCATGGTATAAAATCCGGGTGCTCTTTTTGAGCGCACTCACTATAAAAATAACTTGATCCCTTGTGGAGGATATTATTATGAAGAAAGTTTTAGCACTTCTGGCTCTGACTCTGACGATTGTTGGTTTGACTGGCTGCTTGGATCCTCAAGATGGCGAAAAGCAAAGACCAAGCTCTTCAACCTCTGTAGGTTTGTAATAAATATCAGTAAGTTTGTAATAAAACTGACCGGATATGCCAAAAAACCCAGCTTAACGGCTGGGTTTTTTGTGTATGGGGGATGGAAAAATGTCCCTGTCATATGTCGTGGATTTCTACCAACCGTTTGCTCGGTCGCATCACTCATGCGCAGCGAAACCTGAGCTGAGTCGTTTTTTCGAAAATGACTTTATCCGATTCTATCCTCTCCGTTGTAGACGCAGCGAATTCAACACGGCCGAAATCGAACTAAACCACATTCCCATGCGGCGCGTCGCCGGCATTGTGTTAATGGCTGTTGTGGGGTACGCATCGCGTACTATTTCCAAAGTTATCCTGAGCGGTTAGCCAAGAAAGTACGCCATGCATGCCCGACAATATGGGGGGTTTGCGAAGTTATTGATAACCAAATGCTTAGTGCAAATTTTGGGGCGCATCGGCATCTTACCTGTCTTCCGTGATCAGGTCGTGCAGATGGTCTTTCTGCCGTAACACAAAATTTCCGCTTTCTATGGCCGCGCGGTGGGATACCGAGATGATTTCCTTGCGGTATTTGTGCGCGAAATAGCCGGTCACGACGCCCAGACCGAACATGATGATCGGGGTTCTGCTCATCGCGCCGACAATGCCGCGGCCGGTATGAATGATGGTCGATACGATGACGCCGGTTGCTACGCCTTTGGCGATCATGTCGGCCTGTGGCGTCGGGCTTGATGCGTCGTCCGATTTTGGTTTGGTCATTTCATGATTCATGTTTGTGGTTAATTGAGTCATCATTTTCAGCAATAGAATTATATGTAAAAAAGCCGGAGCGCCGCCAGGCTTGCCGGTAAACTCCACACTGATGCGTCATTTCATACAGGGCTAAAAAAGCCTATTGATGTCGTAAATATTAAGGTCGTAAATATTAAGTCGGAAGACATCGATGCGGTGCAAACGTTCAATTGCGCCGACAACAAAAGGTATGATGAAATAGCCTATTAGCTGGCCCGCCGCTTCAAAATCTCTCTTCGATAACGGGTATAACGATGGCCATCAAGCACAGCGCCGATTCTCGCCAAACCGATTCGGGACCGGGCCGTATTGGCAAAATCGCGAAAAAAATCACCGCGGTCACGCTGGCATTGTTCGGTATCGGCTTTATCCTTTGGCTCGACAGTTGGTTCATGGCTCATGCCGAGATGCCGAAACTCGGCCGCGATATCAGTTATGGATTGCTTATGCTGATCGGTTTTTTGACCAGTTTCCACTGCGTCGGCATGTGCGGTCCGCTGATTCTAAGCTATACCGCCAAAACCGCCGCCAAGGGACATCAATCCTACGGCACGCATTTCTTGTACGGAATCGGCAAGACGCTGTCCTATACGCTGATCGGCGGGTTATTTGGTGCCTTCGGCGCGGTCATTGCTTTTACGCCGTTTACGCAGGGCGTAATCGGCGTGGCGGCGGGTATTTTTCTGATCCTGTTCGGTCTCCACATGCTCGAAGTGTTTCCGGCGCTCGGCCATTTTCAAATCAAGGCGCCGGCGTTTTTGATGCGTTTCGTCGGCAAGGAATACCGCAAGCACAGCAATCCGTTCATCATCGGGCTGTTAAACGGCCTGATGATCATTTGCGGTCCGCTGCAGGCGATGTATGTAATGGCCGCCGGCACCGGCAGTTGGTTGGAAGGGGCGACGATTCTGTTTTTTTTCGGCGTCGGCACCTTGCCGCTGCTGATGAGCTTCGGTTTTCTGACCAGTTTGTTGTCGGCTAATCTGACGCCAAAACTGCTGAAGGTTTCGGGCGTGATCGTGATGATTCTGGGGGCGATCATGGTGAACCGGGGGCTGGCGGTGACCGGTACCGGCATCGATTTTAATACGCTGGTCGCGCGCGTGGCGCAGAAGTTGGCGCCGGTGGCATCCGAAACGCAGGCTTTAGCGACCGAACAAATAATTACGATGGATGTGTTGAAAACCGGTTTTTCGCCGAATCGTTTTACCTTACGCAAAGGCATTCCGGTCAAATGGGTGATCGACGGCAAACAATTGAACGAATGCAATAAGGAGATCATCGTTCCTCAATATGATCTCAGGATCAAATTGAAACCCGGGAAACAGGTGATCGAATTCACGCCGCCGGAAGCCGGCGTAGTGTCCTGGAGTTGCTGGATGGGCATGATACCGGGAACCTTTATCGTCGTGGACGCCACGCCTACGTCAAAACCGACTACAACGGCTGGCGCCGCTGAGGGGACGCCGACGGCAGTATCCGAATATGATCGCTTGATCCGGGAATTCAAGCGGTTGTGGAACCGGTTGCTGATGTACATTCAGAATCGCGTGGCAGTTTCGTTGGAATTCTGGTTCAAAGCCGCCACTCAAAATAACGCAATCAGTCACCTGTCGCCTGCGTAAAGCGGTCATTGGTGATTGGCATTATTCATCGGTAGAAGTCGGCCATTTTGAGACAGTCACAGCAACCAAATATAAAATCGCTGAGGGTCCGGTCCATGGTACTGAGCGGACAGTAATAAAGTCATTCTCTTCCGCCCCTTCAGTAACCCCTGCTTAACGGCTATCCACCGTTCATAAATTTTGTAAATGACACCATTAATAAACATCATTTAACACCTCGGCATTGATCCAGTATGGTGTGCTGGAATTCAACCAATTGACGGGGATTACAATGAATCGTTTAACCAAATTTAGCGCCATCTTGCTACTGGTGGCTTGCCGGGCGATGGCCGACGGCAATTCCAATTTCGAGATCTTGGCCAATCTGGATAAGGGGCCTGGCAATGTGACCGCCACGCCTAGCGGCCGAATCGTAATGAGCCTGCATCAGTTTTATCAGCCGCAATACACGGTAGTCGAGTACAAGAATCAAAAGCTGGTGCCTTTTCCCAACCAGGAGTTGGCGGCGGCCGATTCGAGGTCGGCGTTAAAACTGGACTCGGTGTTGGGCATACGCTCGGATTCCAATGGTGTCGTTTGGATGCTGGATAACGGGATGCGCAGCGGTGTCACGCCCAAGCTGGTCGGCTGGAATACCCAAACCGATAAACTGCAGCGCTTAATCTACCTACCCGGACCAATTGCCCCTAAGGATGCTTTTGTCAACGATTTTGCTCTGGACGCTGCCCGCAATCATGCCTTCATCAGCGATCCGGCCGGTGGTAGCAATGCGGCGCTGATTGTCGTCAATCTGTCGACCGGCGCTGCGCGGCGGGTACTTGAGGGTCATACTAGCGTGATACCGGAGCCTGTCGATCTAATCATCGACAACGTGCCGGTACAGATCAAGACCACCTCCGGCAATCTGGTCAGGCCACATATCGGCGTCAATCCGATCACCGAAGACTTAAATAACGAATGGGTGTATTTCGGCCCGATGCACGGCCACAGTCTTTATAGGATCAAAGCGGCCGATTTGGTCAACGAGACCTTGACCACCCAGGCATTGGCAGGCCGGGTCGAGCGCTACAGCGATAAACCCATCTCGGACGGCATCAGCATTGACCACGACAACAATATCTACCTGGGCGACCTAGCCAATAACGCCATTGGTGTGATAAACCCGAACCGCAGTTACCGACAATTGGCCCAATGCCCGAGATTGTCCTGGGTGGATTCATTCAGTTTCGGTCCCGACGGCCGATTGTACGCTGTGGTCAACCGCCTGCATCGCTCAGCGGCGCTGAACGGCGGCGACGCCCAGGCGAAGCCGCCGTATTATCTATTGCAGGTCAAGGCCTTGGCCGCCGGCCTGCCCGGGCGTTAAATCAACACCTCGTTCGAGTCTATATTCCGGCCTATTAAAGCGATCTGCTCACGCAGCCAGCAATGGGCCGGATCTTTTTCTCGCAGCGGATGCCATATCATCACCAGATCGTAATCCGGCAGGTCGATTGGGACCGGCACAATGTCCAGGGCCGCAAACGTCTTGAACTGGGCGGCGATCCGGTACGGCAGCGACAAAATCATGTCGGTCTGGGCGACGATCAACGGCGCTGACAGAAAATGCGGCACAATCAGCTTAATGTGGCGTTCCAAGCCCAGTTCAGTCAGTTTGGCGTCTACCGCCCCAAGCTGACTGCCGGTGCGCGAGATCAACATATGTGATGCCGTCAGATACTCCTGTAACGACGGCGCGCCGTGGATTCGTGGATGCTGATGGCGCAATACGCAAGCCATCCGATCGCTGAATAGATATTCGCAGCATAGATGTGTCGGCGGTTCCAGCACCGAAGCAAACCCCAGCACCACATCCAGACTACCGTTTTCCAGTTGCGCCATTGGAAACGCCGATTCCGTGCGTTTGACATGAATGTCGATACCGGGCGCGGCTTGCTCGATCAGTCGCGAGAGATCCGGTAACAGCAAAAACTCCATGTAATCGGTGGCTGCCAAGCTAAAGCGGCGCTGGCTGGCCGCAGGATCAAAGTCTTGCGGAAGTTCCAGCAGCCGCTCCATTTCCAGCAGCAAGGCGTGCACCGGCTCTACCAGCGCCAATGCTCTCACCGTCGGTTGCATACCCGTCGGCGTTTTTACCAGCAGCGGATCGTCGAATTGCTGACGCAAGCGGTGCAGGATATGGCTCATCGCTGACTGGGTAACGAACATCTGTTCTGCGGCACGGGTGACATTGCGCTCCCGCATCAGTAGGTCGAAAGCCAGCAAAAGGTTCAAATCAAAACTACGCAGATTAGCCATGTGTCGATTACCGCTATCAAAGGTTGCTACATGGTAACTAATTTCAGTCGATTGCGACATGAACAGTCTTGATGGTGCGATGAAATTTATACATTTCACAGCCCGGCTGTTTTTACCTATCGTATCCACCGAGCGCGTCGTCACGCCCCAGCGACTAGGATTCCCCCCCCCCACGGACCGATCTAATGTGGGCGACGCGCCCGGCTTGTCCGGAAAAACTCATACCGATTATCACGATTTCATCGAGGAGAACTTTCATGTCCGCACAGATTCCAATCGCGTCCTTCAAACCGTACCGAGGCGAGAAAGCCAGGCTCGCCCGCGCCTACGATTATTTGATCCTGGTTCTGGCCCTGTTTTTATTCATAGGCTCGTTTCATTTGCATTTCGCGCTGACCGTCGGCGACTGGGACTTCTGGGTGGACTGGAAGGATCGGCAATGGTGGCCGTTGGTCACGCCGTTGATGGGCATCACCTTTCCGGCGGCGGTGCAGGCCGTACTGTGGGATGAATTCCGTTTACCGCTCGGCGCGACCTTGTGTGTCGCCGCCTTATTAATCGGAACCTGGATAGCACGCATCTTCGCCTATCACTATTGGAACTTTTTCCCGATCAACATGGTGCTGCCGGCCACGATGCTGCCCGGCGCGATGGTGCTCGATGCAATGTTGATGCTGAGCAACAGTCTGACCATCACCGCAATCTTTGGCGGCGCGGCGTTTGCGTTGTTGTTCTATCCCAGCAACTGGCCGATATTCGCCATGTTCCATCAACCGGTCGAATACGCCAATAGCCAATTGACCGTCGCCGATTTGTTCGGTTTTCAATACATCCGCACCGGCATGCCGGAATACCTGCGGATCATCGAACGCGGCACGCTGCGCACTTACGGTCAATACGCGGCGCCTCTGGCGGCGTTCTGTTCGGCGTTGCTGTGTTCGTTGATGTATGTACTGTGGTGGTATATCGGCAAGTGGTTCGCCACCGTGCGTTACCTGGCTAAAATCTAAGGAGAATCTACTATGAAAACCCTCATCAAGCCTTGGCTCATCGCCATGTTGTGGATAGGCGCGCTGTTCGTGCTGGAGATGCCTGCGGCGTTGGCGCACGGCGAAAAAGCCCTGGAACCGTTCATTAGGATGCGTACGATACAGTGGTATGACGTGCAATGGTCCACGCAAAAATTCAACGTTAACGAAGAAGTCAGCGTCAGCGGCAAGTTTCATGTCGCCGAGGACTGGCCTGTCAGCGTACCCAAGCCGGAAGCGACCTTTCTGAATATTTCCACACCCGGGCCGGTGCTGATCCGCACCGAGCGCTACCTGAACGGCAAGCCCTGGACCAATTCGGTGGCCTTGCAGCCGGGCGGCGACTATGAGTTCAAGGTTGTGCTGAAAGGGCGTTTACCGGGCCGTTACCACATCCATCCCTTCTTCAATTTGAAGGACGCCGGCCAAGTCATGGGCCCGGGCGCCTGGCTGGAAATCGGCGGCGAAGCGGCTGACTTTAATAACACGGTTAAAACCATCCACGGCGAAATCATCGACATGGAAAGCTTCGGTTTTGGCAATGGCGTGTTCTGGCATCTGTTCTGGGGCGTGCTGGCCACTGCTTGGCTGCTGTGGTGGGTGCGCCGGCCGTTATTCATCAGCCGTTACCGGATGCTGGAGGCAGGCCTGGAACACGAACTGATCACTACCAACGATAAGCTGATCGCCAAGGCGGTGCTCGTCGGCGTGCCTGTCCTGGTGCTGGCTTTCAATGCGATGGAGATCAATCGCTACCCGGACACCATCCCGTTGCAAGCCGGACTGGATCAGATTCTGCCGCTGCCTGCCCAGGTCAATGCCGGTACGGTCAATGTTGACGCCTTGAAAGCCGAATATAACGTGGCGCAACGCGCCATGGTATTGCAGATCAAAATCGACAACCGCAGCCAAAGTGCAGTGCGGATTGGCGAATTTTCCACCGGCAACGTCCATTTCATCAATCCTGAGCTACCCGCAGCAAGGCACAAACCGGACGGTGACGCGATAACGACTGCCGGCCTGAACATCGACGACAAGCAGTCAGTTCAACCCGGCGAACAGCGCGTGTTGACCTTCGTCGCCCACGATGCGGCCTGGGAATCGGAGAAACTCGACGGCCTGATTCGTGATGCCGACAGCCGCATCGGCGGACTGCTGTTTCTTTACGACGACTTGCTGGGTAAACGCTATATCTCCAGCATTTCCGCCGCTGTCATCCCCAAATTCAGTTAATTATTTAGGAGTACATCATGGCTACTACATCCGAACACATCGCCTCGGCGACAGAAAACGCCCATCCGCTGCCCTGGTATTTGCAGGATTTGCCGAGATACCTGAAAACTTTCGGCGCGCTGACCGTCATGTATATCGGCTTGCGCCTGTATCAGGGCGCTTTTGCGGTTTCAGCTGGGCTCGATTCTACCGAGCCGGCGTTCGAGCAGTACTGGATGCGGTTGTTTTATATTGAACTCGCGGTGATCGCGGTGGTAATGACCGGACTGTGGGCCTATTTATGGTTCACGCGCGACAAGCAACTTGACCGGCTGGAGCCCAAGGAAGAGATACGCCGTTATTTCGTGCTGACGATGTGGATCAGTATCTACACCTTTGCGGTGTATTGGGCCGGCAGCTATTTTGCCGAACAGGACAATTCCTGGCATCAGGTGGCGATTCGGGATACGCCGTTCACTGCCAACCACATCATCGAGTTTTACTTCAATTTTCCGTTGTATGTGATCCTGGGCGGCTGTGCTTGGTTGTATGCCAGAACCCGGCTGCCGCTGTATGCCAAAGGCATCTCGCTGCCATTGACGCTCGCGGTGTTCGGCCCGTTCATGATCCTGGTCAGCGTCGGTTTCAACGAATGGGGGCACACCTTCTGGTTCAGGGAGGAGTTCTTCGCGGCGCCGATTCACTGGGGCTTCGTGATCGGCGTCTGGTTCGCGCTGGGCGTAGGCGGCATCCTGCTGCAAGGCGTGACGCGGCTGATCGCGCTGCTGGATCAGATTGAAGATGCGGAATAAATCCGACATGAGGCAAGGGGTGACACGTTCCGTTCCACACCGTTTGCATTATGCCTGGATTGTGTTGGCGGCGACCTTTGCGTGTCTGTTTGTGGCTGCCGCGCTGAGGTCGGTGCCCGGCATTTTGATGCTGGCACTGGAAAGAGAGTTTGGTTGGGGACGGGATGCAATCAGCGGTGCGGTAGCGGTGAATCTGCTGCTGTTCGGGGTGTCCTCGCCGTGGCTGGGCCGTTGGATGGACCTCTACGGACCTAAGCGCGTTTGTTTGGCCAGCATTGCGTTGCTGGCGCTGGCCGCCGGGGCCTGCACGGTCATGAGCGAACTTTGGCAGTGGTATCTACTGTGGGGAGTAATCGCCGGCATCGGTTCCGGGGGAACTTCAATCGTGCTGGGTTCGGCCTTGATCAACCGCTGGTTTCGGGAGCAGCGCGGATTGGCGCTAGGCATTCTTGGCGCGGCGTTCTCCTCGGGGCAGCTGATTTTCACGCCGCTGGTAATGCAGATCAACATCGACTTCGGCTGGCGGCCGGCCCTTCTGCTGTTGGCGGGACTGTTGGGATTGCTGGTGTTGCCGCTCTCGGCCTATTTACTCGCTGACGAACCTATCCTAAAAAGGTTGCGTGCCTACGGTGCTGTGGGAGAAGAGACAAAGCCTGTGTCGGCAGACCCTTGTCCGATGCATGCCGCCCTGGGTCAACCCCAGTTTTGGATATTGGCCGGCAGTTTCGCGATTTGCGGTTTCACCACGTCCGGTCTATTCCAGACCCATCTGATTCCGCACGGCATCGAGCATGGTTTCACAGAAATGACGATGGCGGTATCGCTGGGTTTGATGGGGGCGGCTGACATCATCGGCACCCTATTCTCCGGCTGGCTTTGCGACCGCTTCGACAAACGAAGGCTGTTGGCGATTTATTATGTCTTGCGCGGCCTGTCGCTGATGGCGCTGCCCTATGTCGAGTCCACCGAACAGCTGATGCTGTTTTCAGTGGTTTATGGTTTGAACTGGCTCTCCACGGTGCCGGCGACCTCGGCACTGACCGCCGATCTGTTCGGCAAACACAATGTCGGGGTGGTGTTCGGCTGGGTCTGCTGCGCCCATCAACTGGGTGCGGCATTGGCTTCTTACTCGGCGGGTTATCTACACAGCTCACTGGGTAATTACGATCTAGCTTTTCTCGGCTCAGGCTTGTTTGCATTAGTCGCTACCGGACTCGTTGTAAATGTACGAACTGAACAGCAACTGAAGATATAAAACGCCATAACGAAAAAGCAGAACACGGATGAGTCAATTCCGCATCGGTGCTTGCTTAAAACAAATTTTCGTGGAAATGAATCCCTTATGGAGATAGCATGTCATACTTACCCTCAAGCCCTAACCTTACCAGCTTCGGCGGTATGTTGGCAAAATATCCTCGCCGTGGAATTTTGCTGTTCAAACTACTGGAAGACATCAAGAGCGGTTTTTCACCCCTCAGCAAAGAAATGCGTGTGCTGATTATCGCTTATATATCGAGATTGAACCAGTGCGAATTGTTCTATAAAGCGCACAAAGAAAAAGCAGTAGAATCAGGTATTGATGAAGCCATCTTCGATCAATTACAAACCGATATTAGCGGTGCCAATGTCGATGAGAAATTGAAGCCGCTTCTCCATTACATCAAAAAATTGACCCTCACACCTGATCAAATTACCCAAACCGATGCGCAGAGAATATTCGATGTCGGATGGGACGAACAAGCTCTTCTCGATTCGGTTAGCCTATGCGCTATCGTCAATTGTATGAACCGTTTTGTTGCTGGAATAGGCATTGATTTAGAAATACCAGGCGAAACGTATAAGCTACAACGCATGAGCGGTTAATGGTATGACGGTGTATCGTCAAGTTGCTATCATGCCGTCAAACACCCTTGTTTGCGCACTGGCGTGTATGGCTGATCACTAAAAACTATTTACCCATAACAATTTTCTGATTTGTAAGGATTTCTTTTGAGGCCGGTTTGGGCTAAATAGCTGCCGTCCCAGTCAAACGGTGTGACCGGCGGCTATGGGTCGAATTCTAGCAGTCAGCATAACTCAGTTAAACTATCGCCGGTGACTGCTTTGGAGCAATTTTCATTGGCTGCATTCAAGTCAACAAAGTCAGTAGCCGAATCCCAAAGTTGTTGGTATATCAAAAAAATAAAAAAATCGGGCATGAAAAGCATGTCCGACACGGCTTAAAATGAATGGTATAAATCAAGCATTTCATATTGTTTGGAACTTCGATTATTTGAGTCTGCCGAAGTAAAACTGTTCATATCTTACGGCAACTATGGTTAATAAACTCAACGCAGAAATGGCCAGGCAGCAGGATTCTATAAAGTGTCCGCATTCCGTGATTTTCCGATGCAAAAAAGACTTTGACGTCAGCCGTCGTGATCATTGAGAAATGCGAATTTCAAGGTTATTTTTTTATCGCTCGAGCACTGAGGTTCTCGATCTGAGCTTGCTCATCGTGCAGACCTTGATTCGCGAAGGAGCCGAGCAAGGTAGCCTCAGACAAAAATCCGCGATGGTTAAGCTGCTGGGAGTGACTGATTTGTTCCTGTTTACCGAAGCACTTTATATGCGGCATTTGTCCCAGGCTCATCCCCTTCACTGGAACATTTTCCCTCCGCCTCGTTCACACAGATGTTAATAGGAATCACACTTCGCCGATGAACGCATGGATTGAAAAGCAAAGTTGCAGCATCGGTTTTACGATTTTGCTTTGCTGTCTCTGGCTTTGGCCGGTAAGCGCGGTATTCGCGGTCGGTGAGGCGGGATTGCTCGATCCCGATGCGGCTTTTGAATTGACTTATGCGGTCAAAAACTCCGAGACACTGACGTTCTCCTGGTCCATTGCCGATGGCTATTATCTGTATCGGGATAAGGTCAAATTTGTCTCGCAAACCGCCGGCATTGAGGCGGGAACGCCGGTGTTGCCGAAAGGCGATGACAAGCAGGACACATTTTTCGGCGATGTCGAAATCTACCGGGGAAGAGTGACTGCCCAGTTGCCTCTCCGCCGCCTGGACGCCAAGACAAACCGATTGGTGATCGATCTGCGCTATCAAGGCTGCGCCGAAGGCCGCGTCTGTTATTTACCGATTTGGAAGACCGTTACCTTCGATTTGCCGGAGGCCGCCAAGTCTGGCGCTGACATGACCGCTCCGCTCGCGGCGCAACCGACGGATGTCGCGGAGCCGGATCGGATCGCGGGATTGTTGGCTAGACATTCATTCTGGCTAATTCTGCCGAGCTTTCTCGGTTTTGGCCTGCTGCTGGCGTTTACTCCCTGCGTTTTTCCGATGATTCCGATCATATCCGGCATCGTGATCGGCGACGGCGCGGAATCGACCACGCGGCGGGCCTTCTCGCTGTCCTTATGTTATGTGCTCGCGTCCGCGCTGACTTATACGGTTTTCGGGATATTGGCCGGGCTGTTCGGGCAAAATCTGCAAGCCTTTTTCCAGCAGCCCTGGATACTGATCGGTACGAGCGGACTCTTTGCGCTGTTAGCGCTGTCGATGTTCGGACTGTTCAACCTGCAGGTCCCGTCCTTCGTCCAGTCCCGAATCACTTCGATCAGTTCCCGGCAACGGCGCGGCAACTGGCTGAGCGCTGCGATGATGGGCATACTGTCGGCGCTGACGATCGGGCCGTGCGTGACCGCGCCCTTGGCCGGCGCGCTGATCTATATCGGCCAGTCCGGCGATGCGCTGCTGGGCGGCTTGGCGCTGTTTGCGCTGGGTTTGGGTATGGGTCTGCCGTTGCTACTGATCGGCACATCGGCCGGCAAATTGCTGCCGCGCTCCGGCGCCTGGCTACACGTCACGAAGACGGTCTTCGGCGTAGGGCTTTTGGCCGTTGCGGTCTGGCTGCTCGGGCGTATCTTGCCGACCTCGGTCATGCTGGTTTTGTGGGGCTTGCTGATGATTATTCCGCTCATATATCTGGGTTGGAAAAAGCTTTGGAAGATTACCGGTTTCATCGCGTTAACCTATACGGTTTTGCTGTTGGCCGGGATTGCGACCAAGTCGCAACGTGATTATCTGGAAGTATTGTGCAATGCCGCGGTTGCCTGCCAGGCCGAACCCTTGCCTTACCAAAAAGTCGAGACCGCGGCCGATTTGCGGCAACGTCTTGCTGAGGCCGAGCGGAAAGACCAATGGTTGATGCTTGATTTTCATGCCGACTGGTGTGTATCCTGTCTGGAGATGCAGAACACGACGTTTACCGATCCCAGTGTGCGGGCGGCGCTGTCGACCATGGTGCTGGTGCAGGCCGATGTGACTGAGGAGGGCTCGGCGGCTCGGGATCTGCTCGGGCGCTTTGAGCTGGTCGGCCCGCCCGCGATCCTGTTTTTCGGGCCGGATCAGCGGGAAAGAAAATCACTCCGAGTTATCGGCTATATGGACGGCGAGGACTTTCTGGCGCATCTCAAGCGGCTTGCTGAATAAACTGTTCGGTAGAGATCCGCGAGCGGAGAATCTCAGCGATTCGTGCTCGCATCGGCTTTGGGGATATTTTTTGAAACATACGGAAACCGCATGCAAAGCGAGCACAACGAAACAGAGATTTTGACTGAAGAAGATTTCGGCACGAAAACCGACGCCTTGATTAAATTGGGGTTGATCACGGTCGGCACCCAGATCGCCACCGAGGTGATTCACCGCGTCGCGCGCTATCCGCTGGTGGTGTTTGGTCTCGGCATGGCGGTGGGTATCTATGCGTACAAGCACCGCCAGAAGATCATCCAGACGGCCAGACAGATAGAGCATCAGGGTAAAACCCTGCTGCCTATCAAATCCGGCGATAATTGAAGTTCGCTTTTTCCGATATTCTTAATCGAAAAAGGCGAGTTTGCCGGCGGATTCTAAACTTTCAACCAGTAACCGACACCGGATTCGGTCAATAGATATTTGGGCTGCGCCGGGTCGGTTTCGAGCTTGTGCCTAAGCTGACTCATATAAATCCGCAGATAGTGCGGGCTTTCGATGCTGTTCGGCCCCCAGACTTCCTTTAAAATTTGTCGATGCGTCAATATCTTGCCGGCATGTTTGATCAGCACGGTCAGCAGCCGATATTGAATCGGCGTCAGGTGAATTTCCTGGTCGCCGTTATAAACCCGGCGATTGATTAAATCGACACTGAGATTGCCGGTCATGAACACGCCGGCCTCGGTTTGTTCGGGCGGGATTGAAGCATGGCGTAGCGCGACGCGTATGCGTGCCAGCAATTCGCCGAGGCCGAATGGTTTGGTCAGGTAGTCGTCCGCGCCGGCATCGAGCGCCTCGATCTTGTGTGCTTCGGCGCTGCGCGCCGACAGTACGATGATCGGCATTTCGGACCAGGCGCGGACCGCCTTCACAACGCTCACGCCGTCCATGTCCGGCAGTCCCAGATCGAGTATGATCAGATCGGCCTTGCGAATATTCGCTTCGACCACGCCCTGCTTTCCGGTTGCGGCCTCAAAAATTTCGAAGCCGTGCGTGTCGAGTGCGGTGCGTAGAAAACGGCGGATCGGCGGGTCGTCCTCGATCACGATGATTTTGGGTTTTAGCGCGGTCATGATGGATAAGGGCTTAGCATAACAATTTATTCTTCATGTACAATTTCCGGGGGCTGATGCTCGTGCGGCAATAGGAACGAAAAAATCGCGCCGCCGCCGGCACGGTTATGCGCCCGGATCGAGCCGCCATGCACCGCGACGATCGCGAGGCAAATCGCAAGACCCAAACCGACGCCGCTTTGCGCAGTCTCCTCGCGCAACCGATAAAATTTTTCGAACAGTCGGTTTTCGAGCCCTGCCGGAATGCCCGGTCCGCGGTCTGCGAGCGAAATTTCGACCCAATCGGCGGACATTTCAGCCGTAATTTCCAACGGACTACCGGCCGGCGTATAGCGCAGCGCGTTCTCTAAAAGATTCGTCAGCACCTGTTCGATCATCACCGCATCGACATAAATCATTGGAATGCCGGGCGGCAAAGTCACCTTGACCTGACGGTCACTGGTCCGATTGCCGAACCGGGTCAACACGGTGCCGATAATCTCTTCCAGTGGATACCATTCCTTGTGTAACTGAATCATACCGGCATCTAGCCGTGCCATGTCGAGAATATTGCTGACCAGATTCGACATGCGCCGCGCTTCGTCATAAATCGCGCGGCTCAATTCGATTTTATCCTCGGCTTTGAGGCTGCCGTCGTCTTCCGCGAGAGTGCTCGCGGAACCGACGATCGTCGCCAAGGGCGTGCGGAGGTCATGCGAGATAGAACTGAGCAGCGAATTGCGAAGGCCCTCGGTTTCGATTTGCAATTGCACCGTCTTTGCCTGATCCGCCAGTCTAATGCGGCTCAGCGCCTGGGCGATCAACCGTAAAAAAGTATCGAGCAGTTTTTGCTGCTCGGGCAGAAATACCCGGCGCAGATTGACCGGCTCCAGCACCAATACGCCCAGCATTGTGTTGCCGGCATCGATCGGAAAATAGATCGCCTTCGTGCCGGGCAAGGTCGTCGTGCCTTGTCCAGCCATTTCGTTATGATCGAAGACCCATTGCGCGACGCTGAGATCGGCGCCTGCAAGCGACTCTGGAATGCTTCGTTCATTCGGATAGATTATGCGTCCGTTCGCGTCCGGGAAAAGTATCGCGTTGCGGCTGCCGAATTCGACGTGCATGTGGCGTACCGCGGTGCGCACGATCTCCGCCTCGCTCTCTGCCGCGGCCAGATCCTTGCTCATCGCATACAGTACCGCGGCCCGCCGCTCGCGGTGTGCGGCGACCTTGGCCTGGGAACGGACATTCGCGGTCAGATTGCTAATCAGCATCGCGACGATCAGCATCGCGCTGAGTGTAACCAGATATTGGGTGTCCGAGACCGCAAAGCTGTGAAAGGGGGTCACGAAGAAAAAATCGAACACCAGCACCCCGAGGACCGATGCAAGGACCGAAGGCCCGCGTCCAAATCGTGCCGCGATCAGCGCGACGCCCAGCAGGAAAATCATCGCCAGGTTCGATTGTTCGAAACTCCCGTGCATCAGCCGGGCGAGCACCGCGCAGATCAAGGTCACGCCGACCGCCCAACAATAGCCGAGATAATAGCCCTTTTTGCGTGTCTTCGAACGTTGCAGCAAACCCGGCAACACCTCTTTGCGGCGCGTGGTCAGTTGCAGTTTTTCCTCCTCTTCCCGGTGGGGGTGCGGGCTGCCCAGCAAATAAATATTGATATTGTGCGCCTCGACGATCAAGGTATCGACGACCGAGCCCAGCACAAAGCGTCGCCAGCCTCGGCGGGACGGTTTGCCCATCATGATCTTGGTCACGTTGCGTTCGCTGGAGAATTTGATGATTGCTTCGCTCAGGTTCGGCGAACTCAGCGTTGTGGTTTCCGCGCCAAGCTGTTCCGCAGTGCGTAAAACGCGCAGCACCGCATCACGCTTTTCGGTGGGCAAACGCTGCAATTCGGGCGTTTCGACATAAACGACGATCCAATCGGCGCGCAGACTGACCGCAAAGCGCTTGCCGGCCCGGACTAGGCGTTCGGCCAGGGTGTTCGGGCCGATACAGACCAGAATCCGCTCGCTGACCTGCCAGACCTCGCGAATCGCATTGTCTTCGCGGTAATCGAGCATCTGCGCATCGACCCGGTGCGCGGTCTGGCGAAGGGCCAGTTCCCTGAGCGCGATCAAATTGCCCTTTCGGAAAAAATTCCGAATCGCTTCCTGCGCCTGCTGCGGCAGATAAACCTTGCCTTCCCGTAGCCTTAGCAGCAATTCGTCGGGCGGCAGATCGACCAGCTCGACCTCGTCGGCCTCCTCGAAAACCGTATCGGGGACGGTCTCCCATATCCGGATGCCGGCAATCTGGCCGATGTCGTCGTTCAGGCTTTCGAGATGCTGCACGTTAAGCGCGGTATAAACATCGATGCCGGCGTCGAGCAATTCCTCGATGTCCTGCCAGCGTTTCGGATGCCGCGATCCGGGCGCATTGGTGTGCGCGAGTTCATCGACCAGAATGATCGATGGCCGCCGTTTCAGCGCCGCGTCCAGATCGAATTCGCGCAGCACGGTGCCGCGGTACTCGATTTGCTTGGGCGGAAGCACCTCCAACTCCTCCAACAAAGCCTTGGTTTCCGCTCGTCCGTGCGTTTCGACCAGACCGACGATCACGTCGAGATTTTCCGCGCGCCTTTCGTGCGCCGCCTGTAGCATCGCAAAGGTTTTGCCGACGCCCGCCGCGGCGCCGAAAAAGATTTTCAAGTGCCCGCGCCGGGACTTCGCTTGTTCCTTCTCGACGCGGGCCAAGAGTTCATCGGGATCGGGGCGTGCGACGCTTGACATCCTTGGGCCTTACAACCAGCCGATACTTTTTAGGCGGCGATGCAGCCAAATACAGCCGACTATCACGATACCGAGCGTTGCCGGGTAGGCATAGCGCCAGTCGAGTTCCGGCATATGTTTGAAATTCATTCCGTATAAGCTGAACACCATCGTAGGGACCGCCAGGATCGCGCCCCAGCCGGCCAGCCTCTTGACCACTTCGTTCTGGCGCACCGTCGCCATCGTCAAATGTACCTGCATCGCATCGTTGAGCATTTCGCGCATGCCCTCGACGGCCTGGTGGATGCGCTGCGCGTGGTCGTGTACGTCGCGGAAATAAAAGCGCGTGTCTTTCGGGATGATGTGCGTGTGAAAACGCATCAACTCGCTGCAGATGTCCAGCCAGGGCAAGGTCGCGCCGCGCAGCAACAGTAAATCGCGTTTCAGTTCATAGAGCTGTGCGAAGGTTTCGTTACGAAAATCCTTATCGAAAATATCAGATTCCAATTGATCGAGACGCTGCTCCAGGCCTTGCACTACCGGTAGATAATGATCGACAATGAAATCCATCAGCGCGTAAAGCGCAAAACCGGGACCCTTATTCAACTGCTCGGGCATATGCTCGCAGCGCTCGCGCACTTTCGCATAACTCAAGGACGACGAGTGGCGCACCGAAACCAAAAAACGCGCGCCCACGAATAAGTGAGTTTCGCCGAATGCAACCCCGCTGTCCTCGGTCAGTTGCGCGGTTTGCAAAACCAGGAACAGGGAGTCGCCGTATTCCTCCAGTTTCGGCCGTTGATGCGCCGAACATGCGTCTTCGATGGCCAGTTCGTGCAAATCGAACTCTTTTTGAATTTTT
This sequence comes from Methylomicrobium sp. Wu6, assembly GCF_035916875.1. NCBI lineage: Bacteria > Pseudomonadati > Pseudomonadota > Gammaproteobacteria > Methylococcales > Methylococcaceae > Methylomicrobium > Methylomicrobium sp. Wu6. Next base: position 35,904 of record NZ_JAXUHN010000091.1, on the reverse strand, counting down.
GCCAGCAAGGCCTTATCGGCTTCGCGAAGTCCCAGCCAGACAAAGGTACCGTCCTCGGCCAGCACGTCGCTGATTGCTTCGAGCGTGATTGTGCCAAGGCGTTTGCCGTGTTTGTAGGCGATGCAGTTCATCACCATCGAAGGATTGATGGAGGTCTCCGGAAACACAAAGTTCAATTGCGGATTTTCCATGGATTCAGTCTGAAGGACTTTGTTGCATAAATAGGTAACAGATTGATCTTATTAAGTAATTTCTTATGTCAATTTTTGAGAACTTTCAATAAAATTAATGTGTTGGTCTTTATTTATACAACAAAGACATTTTAATGAGTAAAAAATATAATTATTCAATCATCTTTTTTTTCGAACGAGGGAGTGAATAATCACCCTGAGGTTGGACCGTCTTCTGGAAAGTGGTGAGGATCTCTAGGCATTGTGAAGCAATCAATCTTTTTTTCCCCAAGGATAGCTCGGCTGACTTGATATTCGTATTCATCCGAGAAAGCCTTAAAACCTCTCGGGTTAAATCCATAAATCGTACGTATGCAGTCTCTGCAGCCTGAAGGTCTTCAACATTACTGAGGCCGGCAAGACTATGAAGAGACCCTAGGGCCTTGCCGGCGGATTCGTCATAAGATTTGATGCGTTGCTCGATTTGATCCATCGCTTGATCGTCAGACTCTTCAATATGGATCTTGTGCAGAGCGAAGACTTTCAGGCCGGCAGTGAGTGCTTCATAGGAGAGCATGACAGCCTTGTTACACTGGTTGCCGTGCATGTTCAAGTGGATGAGGCGATTCAAGCTCTCTTCAAAACGCTCCATTTCTTGAGCGCATTGCGTCGCGGAGATCTTCTGTGCCTTAAGATTGGTATTTTGAATGGCAAGGTCCAGAATTGTTTTATCTAATTTTTTAAATTGCGACCAGCAAGAATTGAACTCATTTACCATCCCTGTCTCTCGGGGGAGTTTCTCCAGGTGAATGAGAGATTCGATTTGCTGCCGACTGGTTTCTACGCGATCGGTGGCCTGGCGAGCTTGAGCGGCGAAATCTTCTGATGCCTCATCGGTAATGGCAAGTACCGCGTTCTTCTCGGCCTCAACGGCCTCGAGGAGATGAATCTTCATCGTGGACAACAAATTAACCTTTTTAAACTGCGTCTCGAAAGGATTGAAATTCCCGCCATAATAGCCAAACAGCAATAGCGAGAATGCCACCAAGATAGCAAGAGTCAGTCCCCAGGGCAAAAAAACATAAAATTTTTTTCTTGTCTTGTCTTCCATCATTCAGCCTCTTACTTTCGAATTTAACATGATTTCAACATTACTGAACCGGTTCTTTTTCGAGCGGAGAGTCGTCACTGAACTCTTGTTCATCGCGGATGATTTTTCCGCTTGCCAAATCGCATAATACAATCCATTCCGAGCCGTCATGCACGGAGATTTGATAAAGCATCCAAAAATTTCCGTCGGAATGCAGTTCGCGTTGTACCTCAATCATGCCCGGATGCAAAGTTAGAGCGCCTCGCTCGCATGATTCGATGTGCACTTTACTGGGCGGCAGCACGTAGCGTCGGCTATCGGGAGTATCCGCGCCGACATTTCCGCAAAAGACGGTTAGAATTATCAAGTAGAGGGAAAATTTCATCGCGGAACCCATTCTCTACCGGATGGTATCCAAAGCCAGATTCAATGCGAGCACGTTGACCCGCCGTTCTCCGAGAAAACCCCATTGCCGACCTTCGGTATGCGACCGTACCATTTCCCGCAATTTATCAGGATCGATATGGCGGGCTTTGGCGATACGATTGACTTGATACTCAGCCGCCGCCGGACTGATGTGGGGGTCCAGTCCGCTGCCGGAAGCAGTGATCAGATCAATCGGAATTGGGGATTTGTTGTCCGGATCGGCCGCCTGGAAAGCTTCGATTCTGGCTTTAACGGCTTCCGCCAGGGCAGGGTTGGTCGGCCCCAGGTTGGATCCGCTCGAAGCGCCTGCATTATAAGGATAAGGGGCGGTAGTCGAAGGCCGACTCCAGAAATATTTGCTGTTGTTGAACGGCTGTCCGATCAACGCCGAACCGGACGCTTTACCCTGGCTATTCCGGATAATGCTGCCGTTAGCCTGGCCGGGAAACAGCACTTGCGCGAGGCCCGTTACCAGCGCGGGATAAATGACGCCGGTCAGCAAGGTCAACATGACCAACATCATCGCTGCCGGTTTGATAACTTTAAACATGTTCTACTCCTAATGTTTGATATAGCGTAGGATGGGCAGAGCGATAGCGAAACCCATCAAGACGCGACTATCCTACGAAACTACAACAATTGCCAGTCATCAGCGGCTTTATACCAGCCCCAGTCCGACCAGAATCAAATCAATTGCCTTGATGCCGATGAATGGCACGATCAGTCCGCCGACGCCGTAAATCAGCAAATTGTTTTGCAGCAGCATGGCGGCGCCGACCGGTTTGTAACTGATGCCTTTTAAAGCCAGAGGAATCAGCGCGATGATGATCAGAGCATTGAAAATCACCGCCGACAGAATTGCGCTGTCCGGCGTCGCAAGATTCATCACGTTCAAGACGTTCAGCGCCGGATAAGTCGTCGCAAAAGCAGCCGGAATGATCGCAAAATATTTCGCCACGTCGTTCGCAATGCTGAACGTAGTCAGCGCGCCGCGCGTCATCAGCATTTGCTTGCCGGTTTCGACGATTTCGATTAGCTTGGTCGGATTCGAATCCAGATCGACCATATTCCCGGCTTCCTTGGCCGCCTGAGTGCCGCTGTTCATGGCCACGGCCACGTCGGCCTGGGCAAGGGCGGGCGCATCGTTGGTGCCGTCGCCGGTCATCGCGACCAGGCGGCCGTCAGCCTGATGCTCGCGGATTAGCTTGAGCTTGGCTTCCGGCGTCGCTTCGGCGAGAAAATCGTCGACGCCCGCCTCGGCCGCGATCGCGGCAGCGGTCAGGCGGTTGTCGCCAGTGATCATGATCGTTTTGATGCCCATCTGGCGCAGTTCCGCAAAGCGTTCCTTGATACCTCCTTTGACGATGTCTTTCAGTTCGATCACGCCCAGCGCGAGCGCGCCTTCAGCGACAACCAGCGGGGTGCTGCCGCGGCGCGCGACATCATTGACCTGCGTTTGGATTTCCTGAGGAAACTTGCCGCCCTGTTCTTCGACATAGGCGCGGATCGCATCGGCCGCGCCTTTGCGGATCTGCCGCGCTTCCAGGTTGACGCCGCTCATCCGCGTCTGGGCGCTGAAATGGACGAAAGTCGCGCCCAATGCATGCACGTCGCGCTCGCGAAAACCGAATTTCTGTTTCGCGAGGATCACGATGCTGCGTCCTTCCGGCGTTTCGTCGGCGAGTGAAGCCAATTGCGCGGCATCAGCCAAATTCTTCTCATTCACGCCTTTGATTGGAATGAAGGCTGAAGCTTGTCGATTACCTAACGTTATTGTGCCGGTTTTGTCCAATAGCAAGACATCCACATCGCCGGCAGCCTCGACCGCGCGGCCCGAAGTTGCGATTACGTTCTTCTGCATCATCCGACCGATGCCGGCGACGCCGATCGCGGACAATAGGCCGCCGATCGTGGTCGGAATCAGGCACACCAGCAGCGCGATCAACACGGTGATTGAAATCGGCTTGCCGAAACCGGCGCTTTCGACGCTATACAGTGAGAACGGCAGCAGGGTTACGGTCGCGAGCAGAAATACCAACGTCAAGGCGACCAAGAGGATTGTCAGGGCGATTTCGTTCGGAGTTTTCTGGCGTTTGGCGCTTTCGACCATCGAAATCATCCGGTCCAGGAAGGTTTCGCCCGGATTGACGGTGATCATGACGACCAGCCAGTCCGACAATACGCGGGTGCCGCCGGTCACTGAACTGAAATCGCCGCCGGACTCGCGGATCACCGGCGCGCTTTCGCCGGTGATCGCGCTTTCATCGACCGAGGCAACGCCTTCGATCACATCGCCGTCGCCGGGAATGAAATCGCCGGCTTCGACCAGCACAATATCACCGCGGCGCAACGTCGAGCCGGCAATCTTGCTGTAATTGGCGCCATAACGCGGTTCGTCGAGCTTTTTCGCGGCGATGTCGCGTTTGGCGCTACGGAGAAACGCCGCCTGGGCTTTACTGCGGCCTTCGGCCACCGCTTCGGCGAAATTGGCGAACAAGACCGTGAACCAGAGCCATAAGGCGATCGCCAGGGTGAAGGCCGGCTCGACTTCACTTTGGCCTCTCAGGGCTTGTATCCATAAAAAAGTCGTCAACAGACTGCCGATATAAACGACGAACATCACCGGATTTTTGACTTGTTGTCGGGGAGTAAGTTTACGGAACGCATCGAGCAGCGCGCCTGATAAAATCTGCCGATCGAATAACGAAGTGGAAACGGATTTTTTACGCATCAAATTCTCCCAACAATCATTTTGTCATTTGCAGGTGTTCGACGATCGGCCCCAACGCCAATGCGGGAACGAAGGTCAATGCGCCGACCATCAATACAGTGCCGATCAGCAGCGCCACAAACAGCGGCGTGTGCGTCGGCAAGGTGCCGGGGCTGATCGGCACGATCTTTTTCGCGGCCAGCGAGCCTGCGATCGCTAACACCGGCACGATCAGCCAGTAGCGTGCAAACAGCATCGCTAAGCTCAACATGACGTTGTAAAAAGGCGTATTCGCGGATAGCCCGCCGAAAGCGCTGCCGTTGTTGTTGCCGGCCGAGGAAAACGCATAAAGCACCTCGCTGAGGCCATGCGCTCCGTGATTGAAGATCGAACTTCTGCCGGCATCGATCATCACCGCGGCGGCCGTGCCACCCAATGCCATCAGCGGCGGAATCAGGATTGCGACCGCGGCCATTTTCATCTCATAGGCTTCGATTTTTTTGCCCAAATATTCCGGCGTGCGGCCGATCATCAAGCCGGCCACGAACACCGCAACGATCGCAAATACGATCATGCCATAGAGACCGGAGCCGACGCCGCCGTAAATCACTTCGCCAAGCTGCATCAACCACATCGGTATCATACCGCCGAGCGGCGTGAAGGAATCGTGCATCGCATTGACCGAACCGTTCGAAGCCGACGTCGTCGCGACCGCCCACAGCGCCGAATTGACGATGCCGAAGCGGGCTTCCTTGCCTTCCATGTTGCCGCCGGCTTGTGCGGCCGAAGGATCCTGATCCGCGCCGAGAGACGTCAGGAGCGGATTGCCGCGCTGTTCGGCGGCTACCGTTGCGAAAACCAGCGCGATAAAAATGATCGTCATCACCGCCAGAATTGCCCAACCCTGCCGGGTATCGCCGACCATCATACCGAAGGTGTAGCAAAGCGCGGACGGAATCAGCAAAATCGCCAGCATTTCGAGGAAATTGGAAAGTGGCGTCGGATTTTCGAAGGGATGCGCCGAGTTCGCGTTGAAAAAGCCGCCGCCGTTGGTGCCGAGCTGTTTGATCGCCACTTGCGAGGCCGCAGGGCCGAGCGCCAGCGTTTGTTCATGCACCATGATTTTTTCGGAGACAGCGTGGCCCGCGGCATCGAGCGCCGGTTGCCCGTAGCCGTCTTTTTTGGGCTGTTCATAGCTGACCGCTTCGGTCAATGCGACGCTTTGATAGGGGCTGAAAGTCTGCACGACGCCTTGCCCGACCAGAGCCAAAGCCAAAAGCAGCGACATCGGCATCAGAATGTACAGTGTACTGCGAGTCATATCGACCCAGAAATTGCCGATCGTATCCGAATTGCGCCGGATGAAACCGCGAATCAGAGCGACCAATACCGCCATGCCGGTTGCCGCCGAGACGAAATTTTGCACGGTCAGCCCGAGCATCTGGGTCAGATAGCTCATCGTCGTTTCACCGCCGTAGCCTTGCCAGTTGGTGTTGGTCGCAAAACTGACCGCGGTGTTGAAAGACGAATCCGGGCTGACTGCCGGCAAATGCTGTGGATTGAGCGGCAAATACGATTGCAGTCTTTGCGATGCGAACACGGCCAGCAGGCCGAGAAGATTGAAAACCAGCAGGGCGGCGGCGTATTCGGTCCAGCGCATATCCTGCTCTTGCTTGACGCCGGTAAGTCGGTAGATCAGTTTTTCGATCGGTAATAGCCAGCGTATCGGTCCCATCGGCTTGCCCTGGTAAATGCGGGCCATGTACCAACCGAGCGGTTTCGCCAGCACCAGCAAAGTGACGAGATATACCGCGATTTGTAAAAAGCCATTGTTTGTCATCAGAATTTCTCCGGGAAAAACAACGCAAAAACAAGATAAAAGAAAATCACCAGCGCGATGCTTGCACTCAGGAAATAAAGCCAGCTCATGACGAACTCCGTAATTTTTCGAAGGCGTAGACCAATGCACCGGTCAGCAGGAAAAACCCTGCGCTGAGCAAGATAAAAATAATGTCCATACAAGTCCTCTTAAGATCAGTACGGTTTGCAAAGCTACGTGGCCTCGTGGGTTTCCGTAGTTCCTCTTAACCGATCAATATCGGGACTCAGCAGTAAACAGTTATCCCAGGATCGAGCGGTTTGGTTGCAGAATAGCGTACGCAATCAAAAATAAAAAAGGTGTAAAAATTCGGCAACGGCTTGTCAATAGTGCTTGAATCGATTGCGATATTCCAGTCAGAGCCAATAATTTTCTGAAGGTTTCAACAGATAGAGAGTCTATTATGGCGACAGTGAGTTTCAGTTTGCAGGATGACGAGAAAGAAGCTTTTTCCAAACTCATCCCCGCATTTTCGGTAGAATGCGCGCCTTTGTTGTTTGTCAATTCCTCCATCCTGCCGAGAGGGCAATGAATCCATCATCTCCTCCTGTTAGCCCCTATTCCGCCGATTTGTCTTGCCGGGATTTACGGCGCATGATCCGGGTCGCTCGCCTATTGCACAAGTTGAGCGAAAATCCCGCTTATCAGGGGCATCTGGAGAGTGTGTTGCCGGCCAGCGCGCGTTTCAACCCCGGTCATCATGCGGTGATGATGGGTTACGATTTTCATCTGGCCGAGGCCGGGCCGAAGCTAATCGAAGTGAATACCAATGCCGGCGGCATTTGGTATGCCAACTTGAGCCATGATATCGAAGCGACCGAATTTTCCGGCCGTCTGGGTTCGAAGCTGCTCAAAACCTTTTTCGACGACTATGCGCGCTACCTGAACGATCCCTCGGCGCGCCCCGAAACCCTTGCGATTCTCGACGAGAACCCAGCCGAGCAGCCGCTCAATTCCGAAATGCAGGTTTTTGCCGCTTTGTTCAAAAAAGCGGGTATCGATGCGGTGATCGCCGATCCCGCGGAGATTGAAGCTAAAGATGGCGGGCTTTATTTCGCCGGCAAGCGCATCGAGATGATTTATAACCGCCACTGCGACTTTTATCTGGAATCCCCTGCGGTCGAAAACATCCGCGCGGCCTATCTGAAGGGGCGGGTGTGCCTGAGCCCGAATCCCCGTGCATACGGTTTGCTGGCCGACAAGCGGCGGATGATGCTGTGGTGTCAGCCTGCGATCATGCGCGACTTTGGGCTCCCGGAAGCGGAACTCTCGATCTTGGCGGAGACGGTACCGGAAACCCGTTTGCTGGCATCGTTGACGCCCGAGGAAGCCTGGCGCACGCGCAAACAATGGGTTTTCAAGCCAGAGACCGGCTATGCGAGCCGGGGCGTCTATGTCGGCGAAAAGCTGACCAAACATAAGCTGGCCGAACTCGTTCTCGATGATATATTGATTCAGCAGCGGATTCCGCCTTCGTTGACGTTGGGCGAAGATCAGCAGGCTTTCAAGACCGATTATCGGCTGTTTGCCTATCGTGATAGGATTCTCGGCGTGTCCGCGCGGATTTATCAAGGGCAGGTGACTAACCTGCGGACCCAAAACGGCGGCTTTGCTAAGGTGAGGCTGATTGCCTGAACTGCAAGGAGCATATCGCCCGCGAGTTCACCTATTAATTAAACTATGTTATTTAACACATTTGAAATATGTCAAATCACTTATTAGCGAAAAAATGGAAGGGATTTGCGTAGATATTCGGATGACGGAAGCGGCCTGTCATTCAGGATTGCGCTAGCCAGATTGAGTCCAACGCCAGCTAAACCACACATTTCAGCGGGTTATGGACAAACGCCTTCAAAATTTGAAGACTCTTTTGGTGTTTTGGCACTGATTCTGCATTTATAGATTTGGCGAAGCAGCATTACTCTTGATGAGGTCACAACAATGAGTCAACAATTAGCACAGTCCGAAAACACAAAAACCTCCGGCAATAACGGCGCCTTGCTGTTGGGAACCGGTCTCGCGTTGGCGTCGATGATTCTAATTCCGGCCTTGGCGACCCGCATCGGGTTGGGTGCGAGCCTGACCGGCGCGCTCAGAATGGCGGTGATGAAAGCCGGCCACCAGGCGATCAGAAGCTAAGGCTGAAGCAAAGGCGGCTGGCCCTAGCCGCCTAATGCGAGGCGGCTAAAATCGTCCGCGGATGAGCGGTGCCGCAATAATACTCGGTTGCAGGGTGAATGATTGCTCGACGGAGCTTGGCGAATCAAACCGCAATTTATTTTTAGCTTTGTCCCGCACCATAGATTTTTCACTACTCTTCATTGTCGTTTCTGCCCGATTCGCACACCGCAAAGGTTCTGCGAATCGGGCTCTTTTTATTTCGGCTAATTTTTTCAGTAATGCATTGCGTCTGGCTGCCGAGTTTAGTAGCATTTTCTTACCCTATAGTAAATCGATATTGATATGAGCGGAATCGATAAGGCTTGCGATCTTTGCGGATTGCCTGTGTTGACCCCAGGTTTCAAGGTGCGCACCAAGGAAGGCGACAAGGAGTTTTGTTGCGAAGGCTGCATGGGTATCTATCAGATGCTGCATGAAGATGTGGTGCTTAGTGTTGTCGATGAGGCGGATCGAAACGATTGAGTTACGTATTATTCGTGCGTGCGTTCGAAAATTTTGGACTGGAATTCGGCCGAAGAGGCTTTAGCAGATGGTTTCCGTAAAGCGCGTACAAACACAGGTTCCTGAATTCGGGAAATTTTTCTAACCCGGTCCGTATCCCTAATAAACAGATTTTTGGCGAAGTTGACGCCCGCGGCACCATTGGGTGCCGCGGGGCATTTGCCTGTTGGCGAATATATTGGATTCAATGATAAAGAGGAGTGCTGTTATGACGCACGTACATGGCAAAGGCATGATGAAGGAAATGAGTAAAGTTAAGGACACCATGGGCCGGGAAATTATGAAAGGCTCTATGGCTTCCGTCACCGTTCATACAGGAGCAAAATTGATGAGTAAGTTAGCGAAATACCCCGTTTTGGTGTTTGGAGCCGGCGTGGTTGCCGGTGTTTGTGTGTACAAATACCGCAAACAGATCATCGCGAGCGCCAACAAGGCGATCGATTCCGGCAAGGATTTTGTATTGCAGCAAAAAGAAAATCTGGAAGACATCGTTGCGGAGACCAAGGAAGAAAGCTGACGCGCCGCAGGGCTTTTCTTTTCCCTTATTTTTGCAGGGGCGGGTGATTTCCGTTGATTCGGGAATCACCCGTTTTTGTCTCATCCGAGTGTTTTTTGACTTATGGCTATTCAAAAAGAGTTTGTATTACGCTATCGGGGAGCAGAGCACGTGCGTTTTGAAATACCTTCCGCGTTTTGTAACGAACAGATAGCGGAAGCGTTGACGGGACGGCTGTTGGCTGCGGACGGTGTTTACCGCGTTCAGGTCTATCGAAGCCAGAAAAAACTGGCTATCCGTTATCAGGAAACGGTGCACGATTTTAAAAGCCTGTGCAAATTGTTATTCCGGATTGTCGGCGAACTGGAGAAGCAAGCGCTTGCGGAAGCCAAACCGAAAGCGGTGCGGCTTGCCAAACAACGCGTCAAAAACCGATTCAAAAATTTAAAGGTCTCCCGCTGGTTCAGCCGCAAATACGACGATGCGAAGGAAACTTTGCAGGCGGCGAAGATCGTCGGCAAAGGGCTCGCCAAACCGGGCAAATTCTTCAATGATCCGGAAAAGATGGCCATCGATTTTTTGAATGACATTTTGGTGCTTTTTCTGATCAGGCTGCATTGGGATCACATCACCAAGGAGTGGATTCCCAGGCCGTTCAAATACCGCTACGAATGGTTGGCGGTGTCTTATATGATTTATTTGTTGATGCGTTCGCGCCGGCCGAAGTAACCGACGCTGTTCGAACGTAACCCTGAATGCATTGGTACAGGAAAGACTCATGAGCGATAACGCATCGCCGGCTTACCGACATTTTCAATTGCTGCATCAACTGCAAAGGCGGGTCCGCGTCGTGGCGCCGATGCTGAAAAAGGACGATGAGCGATCTTACATTCTTGAAATTCTGCTCAAAAAACGCGTCGAAATCAAACGGGTGCGTTCCACGCCCGCGCTCGGTTCGGTCGTGATCGAGTTCGATCCGAATCGCCTGCCGAAGGCGAATCTGCTGTTGATGCTGGATGCGGTGCTCGGCAATCTCTCTAGCAGGCCGCAGTCCGGAAGTCCTCGTACAAAAGTCGATTTTTCGGGCGGAGTTCAGGACGTCGATCTCGCAATCGAAGGCATGACCTGCGCATCCTGCGCGCTACTGCTCGAAATGGTGTTCAATCGTGATCCCAAGGTCAAACAAGCCAGCGTCAATTTTGCGACCGAAACCCTGACTGTGCAGGGGCAATTGAACCGGGACGAAGTCTCGGCGAAGATTGCCAGCCTAGGCTACAAAGCCTATGCGATGGATACCTTGTCGCAGCGCAAGAAACTGATCGAAAAGGAACAAGTGCGAATCCGGTCGGCCTGGCGGCGGTTCGGGTGGTCGGCCGTGCTCAGTACGCCGGTGATCGTGCTGGGCATGGGCATGGCGAGGTCGCGGCCGTTGCACTGGCTGCAGTTTTTGCTCGCGACGCCGGTCGTATTCGGCGCCGGCAAACCGTTTTTTGACAAGGCGCTGAGGCTAGCCAGGCACAAGGCCGCGAACATGGATACGCTGATCGCGCTCGGCGTCGGGGCGGCTTATACCTTCAGTTTATCGTCATTCCTCAGACGCCGCGGCCACATGTATTTTGAAGCGGCCGCCGCGATCATTGTGTTCGTGCTGCTCGGCCGTTATCTCGAAGAAAGGGCCAAGGGCAAGGCCGGCGAAGCAATCCGGCAACTGGTCGATCTGCAGCCGCAGACCGCGACACTGATCCGCGACGACCAGGAATTCATTGTCGATGTCGAAAGTGTGCAGGTCGGCGACATATTATTGGTGCGGCCGGGCGAGCGGATTCCGACCGACGGCGAGGTTGTGCAAGGCATTTCGTCTGTCGATGAATCGATGGTGACCGGAGAAAGCATGCCGGTGATCAAGGATATCGGTCATAAGTTAATCGGCGGCTGCGTGAACGGCAACGGTGTACTCCGCGTCCGCGCGACCGCGGTCGGGATGGATACGGTGCTGGCCGGCATCGTGCACATGGTCGATCAGGCGCAATCGACCAAACTGCCGATCCAGAAACAGGTCGATCAGATTTCCGCGGTGTTCGTGCCCTCGGTGATGGCCATTGCCGGGTTGACCTTTGCCGGCTGGATGGCGCTGGGCGCGCCGTTCGGTTTCGCGCTCGGCAATGCGATCACCGTGCTGTTGATCGCCTGCCCGTGCGCACTGGGCCTCGCGACCCCGGCGTCAATCATGGTCGGCACCGGTCAGGCCGCGAAGAAGGGCATTTATATCCGCAACGGCGAAAGCCTCGAAATTGCGGCGAAGCTGAACGTGATCGTATTCGACAAAACCGGCACGATCACCGAAGGCAAGCCGCAAGTCAGCGATCTGCTGAAAGTCTCGATGCTGGGCGAGGAAAAAATTGTGATGCTGGCCTCCTCGGCCGAGCACAATTCCGAACATTTTCTCGGCAGGGCGATTGTCGAGTATGCGCGCGGGCAGGGCATCGAAATCAAGGAATGTTCGCATTTCTACAGTGAACCGGGCCGCGGCATCGAAGCCGAAGTCGACGGCAAATCCCTGCTGCTCGGCAATCTGGCCTGGATGCGCCAGCGCGACATCGACGTGCGGAATTTGGAAACCGCGGCCGGTGACTTCGCCGAACAGGGCAAGACGCCGGTTTATATGGCGGTCAATCAAAAAGAGGCGGCGGTGTTCGGTATTGCCGACCAGCCGAGGAAGAATGCGGCCGAGGCGATCGCCCGCCTGCACCGGCTCGGCGTCGAGACCGTGATGGCGACCGGCGACACCGAGAAAACCGCGCAGTTCATTGCCGCGAGGGTCGGTATCCTCGACGTGATCGCCAATGCGAAGCCGGAAGAGAAACTCGCGATCATCCAGCGCCTGCAGGCGGAAGGGAAACAGGTCGGCATGATTGGCGACGGCATCAATGACGCGCCGGCCCTGGCTGCCGCCAATGTCGGCTTTGCGATCGGCAGCGGCACCGACATTGCGATCGAGTCCGCCGACATGACGCTGACTCAGGGTGACATCACCAAAGTGACCGATGCGATCGAGTTGAGCTCCGATACGATCCGCATCATCAAACAGAATCTGTTCTGGGCCTTCGGCTACAACACCGTCGCGATACCGGTCGCCGCGGTCGGCAAGCTGAATCCGATGATCGCCTCCGCCGCGATGGCCTTGAGTTCGCTGTCGGTGATCCTGAATTCATTGCGCTTGAGTAAAAAATAGGATTTCAAGATGGATCATTCAATGATGGACCATGCGGCGATGGGGCATGACGCGATGCACGGCATGGCCGAGGTCGCCTACGCGGCCGGCGGCTTCGATTACACGCTTGCCTTCATCGCCGGCTTTTTGGGCAGCGGCCATTGCCTCGGCATGTGCGGCGCGCTGGTGTCCGGCTATTTCATGAATTCGGGCAAGCAGCGCTCGTATTGGCCGTATCTGATGTATCAGGTTTCGCGCATCTCGGTCTATGGCCTGATAGGCGTCACCGCCGCGCTGCTCGGGTTCGTGCTGGTGTCCGGCGGCCTGTTCGGCAAAATCCAGAGCATCTTGCAGATGCTGATCGGCATCGTGGTGATCGGCCTCGCCTTCGGCATTCTGGGCTGGCTGCCCTGGCAGGGCTCGATTCGCTTGCTGCCCGCGCAATGGCTGCGCAAAGGCTATGCAACCTCCAGGCAACAAGGCCCGCTAGGCGGCGCGATGTTGGCTGGTGTGTTGAACGGCATGATGCCATGCCCATTGACCTTTGCAATGGCGGTCAAGGCGACCACCGCGGCGAGCGTTCTCGAAGGCGGCTCGCTGATGCTCGCGTTCGGCGCCGGCACCCTGCCGATGATGTTGTTCATCAGCCTCGCCTTCGGCAAGATCAAGGCGAACATCCGCGGCCTAATGTACAAGGCCGCGGCGATGATCATGGTGGTGATGGGCATCAACACCTTCTACCGTGGGCTTGGTTTTTATCTGGACCAACATTTCAAGCATCACAATCACTATCTGATGATGCAGGCGTGGGTAAACGAGATGATCGCTTATCTGCACCAGTTGATCGCCTATTTTGGCGATTTGGTCAACAATATTCAAAATATGTAGATCGCGCGCCTAGCCTCAGGCAGGCTGAGGCATGTAGGCAGAAGCACTCCCGACAATCGGCTGATGCGGCTCAGATCATTTAAACGGGGCGTTTATTAAGCGGCATCTCCTAACTATGCCTCTTATCTTATTCGCTTGCATGCGGGCGATGGCATGGCCAGGCTCTAACCTGTTACGAGTCATTCGACGTCGGCAACCGATAATTTTCCGCAACCTCTGATGCATCAATTGTATGCAATAGTTCGCATTACCAAAACATTATTTGCAGTAGGTAAGGCTGTCTGAGGCATGCCGGACATACCGCGCATCACCCATAATGTATTGAAAACATAGCTTTTTGCCCTTTCTCTGCGGCAGCATTGCGTCGACAATGTTGCCCTGCACGGAGTCGCCTTTTCCATCGCTGATTTGCACGGCTTCCGTCAAGTTCATGCAAAAACATTATTTTGCGTTATCTTTGTTATCAGTCACGCAGTGATGCTCGAATTCATCCGCCCTTTTGACACACGTTGCTTCCCTGCTATTCGTTGAATAAAAAGCTCGAGAATTTCTTTAGGTTTTTCGGCAGGGCAAGCATATTTAGTGTGTTGAAAAAAGCATCCTGTGCTGGTCATGCCGGGCTATCCGTGCGGAGAACCGGATAAACCGGCGAATCATTCTATACGTGGGGACGATAACACATGACTGGAGAAAACCCGATGCAAGACATTTTTCGACGAGTTCCCGGCCGATTGCTGCAACATTCCATGCAGGTGCTGTATGTGTTGGGCGGAGCGGTGACCATCGCTTATTTGATGATGGCCTTCGGGATTCGCGATCAGCAAGGCAATCTGGCGCGGGTTAAAGCGAGCGCTGAACAAGCGGAAACCGTTCAGACGATCAACCTGGGTTTGATCAGGAAAGCCATCGCGGATGACAGTAATGCCGCGTTTGCCAGCGACGAAAAGATTCTCGGCGGCCTCGACCGGTTGGAACAGGCGCATGCCGCACCGGGCGCGAATCGGAACAAGTCCTTGGATACGCTGCTGAAGGACTATACCGCGGCCGCCAAAAAGCTGCAAAAGATCCCGGCACAGCAATTGAGCAGTCACCATCCTGAGCTGAGTCAATTGCTTGACTCTTTGTCTCCTCGTTTGTTGCAGGAAATGCGCAGCGTCGGTTCGCTACATCTGCGGCAAAGCGAATCCATGCTCGGCGATACCGCGAACAAACAGCACTGGATGTTTGCCGTTTCGCTCGGTTCCTTGGTGATGATCGGCGTCTTGTTGTTGCAGCCGTTACTGAAACAATTGCAGGAAAGCGCATTGCGAATGCGGCAGGAAAAAATTCTGGCGGACAAGGTGATCGATACCGCGCAGGTCCATATTTTCGGTCTGGATGCGGACGGCAACGTGGTGCTGGCGAATCGCCATGCCGAACTGCATAGCGGCTGGGGCGGCGACGAAATCAAGGGCTGCGGTTTTTTTGAGCGTTTTATTCCGGCCGATCGGCGGCATGAATTGCAGACGCTGTTTAACGGCATGATGTCAGGCGCGATCGGTACGCGGGCTCAAATCGAAGCGCCCATGTTGGTTTCTTCAGGTA
The DNA here is from genome assembly GCF_035916875.1 of Methylomicrobium sp. Wu6. Classification (NCBI taxonomy): domain Bacteria; kingdom Pseudomonadati; phylum Pseudomonadota; class Gammaproteobacteria; order Methylococcales; family Methylococcaceae; genus Methylomicrobium; species Methylomicrobium sp. Wu6. The sequence goes on along the minus strand of NZ_JAXUHN010000091.1, from coordinate 20,768 downwards.
AAAAAATGCCTATGGTGTGGGAAATGACGGTGATCGAAGAGCCCGCCTCCGGAAAGCCGGCCATGTTTCTGATCACCGCGTCTGAGGCTTTCGAGCGCAAGCCGGCTGGGGAACGGCCTGCCGCCAAAGTGCTGCAATTCAACGCCCGGATGTCGGAAGAAGTCCTGGCGGCTGGGGATGATCCGCTGAATCGCGGCATCGGAAACAGCGAAGCCGGCAATATTATTCGTATGCCGGAATCCCTGTACTGCCGCAGCGAGAGTCCGGTTGCCCAGGCGGCGAAGGACACCATTGCATTTTTTACTGAAGACGGTTATTCCGGTTTTCCCGGACACTTTGATCAGGATCGTATTTGCCGGATTCTGCCTCGGCATAACGAGTTTTGTAATAAGCTGGGCTGGAACCGTCTTTTGAACCAGCATAACGAATCGCTCGATGACGATTTGTATGCGCTGATGCCCGGCAAGTCCGAATATCGACATTTCGAATTGAAACATACCGATCACGATACTTCCGTTGCCGAATCCGTTTATGCCTGGCTTAGGGAAAAGGATAATCTGTCGAACGATATTCTCGACGCCTTGTTGGCCGTGCTGGACGAAATGATCGAAAACAGCTTGTACTCGGCGCCCCGCGACAGCAGCGGAATGCCATATTATGCTAAAGGCGAAGCGAGGGAATTGTCGACATTTGAGGAAATCAGTGTTGATGTCGCGCGGGGCGGCGATATTCTCGGGCTAATGATTACCGATTATTGGGGAACCTTGACGCCCGGCATTTTTTTCAAGAGTTTGGCGCAGGCGATGGAAGAAGGTATTGAAGCCAGGGAAAACGGCGCCGGTCTCTACATGATTTGGCTGCTGTCCGATTATTTGCAGATTCGCGTGCATCCGCAAAAATGTACGCAAGTGACTGTGTTGTGGGATTTGAATGGCGGCTTCATCGATCGCAATGTAGACGCCGGTTTACAGTTTTTGTATCACAATGACTATGAAGCGCCTTATCAAATGCGAGCCAAAATTTAAATGAAAAGGGGGGCGTTGGCTCGCCCTTCTTACTACTAGGCACCTTCGCCCTTCTCCTCATCGGCATTCGCCATATCCGAAATTTCCTTCAACATGGAAATGGCTTTGGCGTTAATGCTGTTTTCCGGATAATTACCGTCATGATCGACCGTGCCGGCCAGTTGGCCGGTCAGTAATTCGAGCGTTTCATCGACGCTCGACACCGCATAAATGGCAAACAATCCTTGCGCGACCGCATCGATCACGTCCTGCTTCAGCATCAGGTTGCGTTTGTTAGCGGCGGGAATGATCACCGCATGATGGCCGTCCAGGCCGCGCGCCTTGCAAAGCCTGAAATAACCCTCGATTTTTTCGTTCACGCCGCCGATCGCCTGCACCTCGCCGTATTGATTGATCGAACCGGTCAATGCAAACGACTGTTTGATCGGCGTGCGGGTCAGTGCCGAAATCAGGCAGCACAGTTCGGCCAGCGAGGCGCTATCGCCGTCGATTTCACCGTAGGACTGCTCGATCGCGATGCTGGCCGAAATCGCCAGCGGAAACTGTTGCGCGTAGGTATGGCCGAGATAGCCGGTCAGGATCATCACGCCTTTCGAGTGGATCGCCAGGCCGAGTTCCGCTTCGCCTTCGATATCGACGATGCCGCGCGAGCCCGGATACACGGTCGTGGTGATCCGCGCCGGCGCGCCGAAGCTGCTGCCGCCGATTTCGAGCACGGTCAGACCGTTGATCTTGCCGATCGCTTCGCCTTCGGTATCGATCAGGATCGTGCCGTCGAGCATTTCTTCGAGCATGATCTCGGCGATGCGGCCATTACGGAATTCGCGCGCGGCCAGCGCTTGTTCGATCTGTGCTCGGTCGATGCGGTCAAGATTCGCCTTCATGCTGAATAGATTCGCCTCGCCGATGATGTCGAGCGAATCGGTGATGTGCGCGGAAAAGTGATGCTGATTTTCGGCCAGTCGGCAGCTGTGTTCGATCAACGCTTCGATCGCGGTCCGGGTCAACGGTTTCGCGCCGGAATCCCTCGCATGACGGTTCATTAACAGAGCGAACTGCTGCATTGTGCTGGCATCGCGCGCAATGTAACTGTCGAAATCGGCCAGGATTCTAAACATTTCGTTGAATTCGCTGTCCAGTTCCTCGAGCAGATAATAGATGTGCCGGGAACCGACCAGAATCACCTTCACATTCAGCGGAATCACTTCCGGCTTCAGGGTAATTGTATTGATGCCAATATCCGAATAGGGTGATTCGATTTCGATTTTTCCCGCCTGCAGTGCGCGTTTCAAACCTTCCCAGACGAATGGGTAGTTCAGCATTTTTTCCGCATCGAGAATCAGATAGCCGCCGTTCGCCCGGTGCAAGGAGCCCGCGCAGATACGCCGATAATTAGTGACTAGCGTGCCCTGTTCGCTGACATACTCGATACGTCCGAACAGGTTTTGATAGATCGGATGCGGTTCGTGAATGACCGGCGCGCCGTGTTCGATCTTGTTGTCGACTAGGATATTCGGCGCATAGAGTTCGGTTAGCACCAGCTTCCGATTCGCAAATTCGCGGGGATCAACCGTCCGTCCCGGCATCAGATATTCGGGAATCGTGCTGCGCAGATTTTTGTCGATTTCGGCGAGATAAGTGATCACATCATCGATATTTTGGTATTTGTTGTTCAGTTCGGCGAACAACGGCTCAATCGCCTGACTGATCGTGTCGTTATCGAGCTGCTTGATCTTTTCGACCAGCGCCCTCCGCCATTGCGGCAATTCGAGCAGCACATCGCTCAAATATTCCTCAAGCTCCTCGACCTGCTTGTGAAAGATGTCGCGTTCGGCCTGCGGCAATTGCGTGAACTGATTGTCGTCGAGCGCTTTGTTGTCGCGGATCGGCGCGAACGAAATCTGTTCGCTTTCCCGGAACAGCGCAATGCTCATCGACAGCGCTTTCTGATCGACAAGATCGATCGCATTGTTGTAATACTGGTTGAAATGGCGCTCGATTGCGGTCTTTTTTTGTTGATAAGTCGGGCCTTCGAAGGCGGCCGGGAAGGTCGCGAGCAGATTGTCAATCAATTGTTCGATGTCAGCGCTGAATGTCGCGCCATATTCCGGAGGCAATTCGATCGCGACCGGCTCGCGCGGATTCTGAAAATTATCGGCATAGGCATAGGACGACGGGGCCGGTTGCTTTTCGGCGAGCGCGTCCAGATGCTGGCTGATCATCGACAGTCGACCAAGGCCCGGCTCGCCCATTACATAAATATTATAGCCGTGACGAGTCATCGCGACGCCGAACTCGAGCGCCGATTGTGCCCGGGCTTGCCCCAGTATCGGCGCATGCCGCACAGACGATGCCTGTAGGTCGACGCCGGTCAGATCGATATGCAGCTTCAGTGATTCGACAGCCAGTTTGGAGACAGTGGTCATTAAGCGTTCGGATGAAATCTAAAGAAAGAACCGGCCATTCTACCATTTTTCATGACCGTATCGAAAAACACCTCAGCCTACTTCAGGCAAGACGCCTGGCTCTTGATTTATCGAAAGCCGAGTCAGGGCATTTAGAGTACAATCGATGTGGAATTGGGTAGTCAAGGCCTTTATGATGATCAGGTAATGTGTATGCAAAAGACCAAAACCACGATCGACGGTAACGAAGCCGCCGCCACGATCGCGTATTTGACCAGTGAAGTAATTGCGATTTATCCGATAACGCCGGCGTCGCCGATGGGCGAATTGGCAGACAAGTGGGCGTCCGAGCGGCGCAAGAATCTTTGGGGCACGACGCCGAGCATCATCGAAATGCAGAGCGAAGCGGGAGCGGCCGGCGCTATACATGGCGCCCTGCAGAACGGCGCGCTGGCAACCACGTTCACCGCGTCGCAAGGCTTGTTGTTGATGATTCCGAACATGTACAAAATCGCCGGGGAACTGACTCCGGCGGTGTTCCATGTCGCGGCCAGGTCGCTGGCGAGCCAGGCGCTGTCGATCTTTGGCGATCACAGCGATGTGATGGCCGCCAGATCCACCGGTTTTGCGTTTCTGGCGTCCAATTCGGTGCAGGAAGCGCAGGATTTCGCGCTGATCGCACAGGTCGCGACGCTGGCGGCGCGGATACCTATCGTACATTTTTTCGACGGCTTTCGGACCTCGCATGAAATCGTCAGCATCGAGCCGATAGCTCTGGAAACGGTGCGTGCGCTGATCGATGATCAATTGATCGAGGCGCACCGGCGGCGAGCCTTGTCCCCGGAGCATCCGGTTCTGCGCGGTTCGACGCAGAACCCGGACATCTATTTCCAGGCGCGCGAAACGGTCAACCCTTACTATCAAGCGATGCCCGGCATCGTTCAGGACGCGATGGACCGCTTTGCAGAATTGACCGGCCGCCGCTACCGGCTTTTCGAATATGTCGGCCGCGAAGACGCCGAAAAGGCGATCATCCTGATCGGTTCGGGCTGCGAAACGGTCGAGGAAACGGTCGAGCATCTCGTGGCGCGCGGCGAAAAAATTGGCCTGATCAAAGTCCGGCTGTTTCGGCCTTTCTGTGCCGAGGCCTTGCTGGAAGCAATGCCGAAGACGCTGCGCGGTATTGCTGTGTTGGACCGCACCAAGGAAGCCGGTGCGGACGGTGAGCCTTTGTATAAGGACATACTGACCGCGCTCGCACAAAATGCGATGAGTGCCGAGCCACGCTTCGCCACTTTGCCGAAAGTGATCGGCGGCCGTTACGGACTGTCGTCGAAAGAATTCACGCCCGGCATGGCCAAGGCCGTTTTCGACGAACTTGACAATCCGCAGCCGAAAAATCAGTTTACGATCGGCATCGATGACGATGTCAGTCATACCAGTTTGCCATGGGATGCAAGTTTCCGCACTGACATCTCGAAACAGGCGGTCAACGCGCTGTTTTACGGATTGGGCAGCGACGGCACGGTCAGCGCGAACAAGAATTCGATCAAGATCATCGGCGACAAGACGCAGGGTTACGCGCAGGGCTATTTCGTTTACGACTCGCGCAAATCCGGAGCGGTGACCGTGTCGCATCTGCGCTTCGGCAAACAAAAAATCCGGTCGACTTACCTGATCGGCAACGACGAGGCCGGTTTTGTCGCCTGCCATCAGTCGGTGTTTCTGGAGCGTTACCGGATGCTCGACAAGGCTGCTACGGACAGCGTATTTTTGCTTAATTCGCCGCTGCCCGCCGGTCAGGTCTGGTCGTCGCTGCCGCGGTCGATGCAGGCCGCGATGATCGAGAAAAAGATCGCGTTTTATACGATCGATGCGTATGCGATCGCCGAGGCTTCAGGACTCGGGCGCCTGATCAACACGATCATGCAAGTCTGTTTTTTCGCGTTGATCGAGATCATTCCGAAGGATGAGGCAATTGCCGCGATCAAGGCGGCCGTGCAAAAAACCTATCAGAAGGCCGGCCAACGGATACTCACGGCTAATCTGAACGCGATCGACGCGGCGCTGGCCAATCTGCACCGCATTGCGGTGCCGGGCGACGCTACCAGCCAACTCGAAATCCCTACTCCGGTGCCGGACTACGCTCCCGAGTTCATCAAAAATGTGACCGGCGAAATCATCGCCGGCCGGGGCGATGCGGTGCCGGTCAGCTTTTTAACGGCCGACGGTACCTTTCCGACCGCGACCTCGGTTTGGGACAAACGCAATCTGGCGCTCGAAATTCCGGTCTGGGAAAGCGACCTCTGCACGCAGTGCGGCAAATGCGTGTTCGTCTGCCCGCACAGCGTGATCCGCAGCAAGGTTTTTGCACCGGAACAGGTCAAAGACGCACCTCAGACGTTCAAATGGGTGCCGGTCAAGAGCAAAGCGTTCGAGAATCTGTTGATCAGCTATCAGGTCTCGCCGGAGGATTGCACCGGTTGCAGCCTGTGCGTGGACGTCTGTCCGATCCGCGATCCTTTGAAGCCGGAGCGCAAGGCGGTCAACATGGCCCCGCAGCCGCCGCTGCGCGAACAGGAAAGCGTCAACTGGCGGTTTTTCGAGAGCATCCGGGATTTCGAGCGCGGCGCGCTGCATCACAACAAGATTCCGGAGGCGATGCATCTGCGTCCTCTGTTCGAGTTTCCGAGCGCCTGCGCCGGCTGCGGCGAAACGCCTTACATCAGGCTCGCGACGCAACTGTTCGGCGACCGGATGGTGGTCGCGAATGCGACCGGCTGTTCGTCGATTTACGGAGGCAATCTTCCGACCACGCCGTGGAGCCGGAATAGCGAGGGCAGGGGGCCGGCCTGGGCGAATTCCCTGTTCGAGGACAATGCCGAATTCGGTCTCGGCATGCGGATCGCGATCGACAAGCAGAAGGAATATGCGGAGGAGTTGCTGGTAGGTTTCCGGGGCGAGATCGGCGCGGAGCTGACCGACGCGATCTTGAACGCCGATCAGAGCGGCGAGGCGGGGATTTACGAACAGCGCGCGCGGGTTGCAGTATTGAAGGAACGATTGAAAGCGCTAAACAACGATGCCGCGGCGCGTCTGCTCGGCGTCGCCGATACGCTGGTCAAACGCAGCGTCTGGATCATCGGCGGCGACGGCTGGGGCTACGACATCGGCTACGGCGGCCTTGATCATGTGCTCGCGTCCGGACGCGACGTGAACATCCTGCTGCTCGATACCGAGGTGTATTCGAATACCGGCGGCCAGATGTCGAAAGCGACGCCGCGCGGCGCGATCGCGAAGTTTGCGGCCGGCGGCAAATCGACTCCGAAGAAAGACCTGGCGCGGCTGGCGATTGATTATGAACAGGTCTATGTCGCGCAGGTCGCCTATGGCGCGAAGGATACGCAAACCCTGCGCGCGTTCCTGGAAGCCGAGTCGTATTCGGGCACCTCGCTGATCATCGCCTACAGTCCCTGCATCGCGCACGGCGTCGATTTGTCGAACAATCTCCGCCAGCAGGACATGGCGGTGCGCAGCGGGCATTGGCCGCTGCTCCGCTACGATCCGCGCCGGGAGCGGGAAGGCAATAATCCGTTGCAGCTCGACAGCCAGAAACCGTCGCTGCCGTTCCGCGATTATGCGCTGACCGAGGCGCGCTTCAGCCTGCTCAGTCGGACCCATCCGGAAGATTCGGAACGATTCTTGCAGCAATCGCAGCAGGACGTGAACGCGCGCTACCGCCATTACCGCGAACTCGCGGATAAGGTTTTCACGAAGACGGGGGATGCGCCAAGCCATGCGGCCGGCAAGCCCGCAAACCCAGGAGAAAAAGCATGAGCGGCATTGATTTAAGCACCGACTATCTGGGCCTGAAACTGACCTGTCCCCTGGTCGCCTCGGCCTCGCCCCTGTCGCGCAGTCTCGATTCGGCAAAGAAGCTCGAAGATGCGGGGGCCGGAGCGATCGTGATGTATTCATTGTTCGAGGAAGAGCTGCGGCAGCAGGAAGAAACAGCGGCCCGGTTTCTGATTAACCAAAGCATCGGGCATGTCGAGGCCGACAGCTTTTTGCCTGTCGACAGCGGCTACCAGCACGGTCTCGACCAGTATCTGGAGCAATTGGCCAGGCTCAAACAGTCGTTGACCATTCCGGTGATCGCGAGTCTGAACGGCGTGTCGCTGGACGGCTGGGTCGAACACGGCAAAGCGCTGCAGGAGGCCGGCGCCGATGCGCTCGAATTGAATGTATATTATCTGAGCGCCGACATTGACGAATCCGGCGTCGAGATCGAGGCGCGTTATCTGGAGCTTTTAAGCGAACTGCGCCGGCAGGTCTCCATACCGATCGCGATGAAATTGTCGCCATATTTTACCGGTCTCGCGCATTTCGTGAAGCGGCTCGAACAGGCCGGAGCCGATGGTGTCGTGCTGTTCAATCGTTTTTATCAGCCCGATATCGATCTGGATAATATGCAAGTCACTTCGCAGTTGCAATGGTCGCGTTCCGCCGATAGCCAATTGTCATTGCGTTGGGTCGCGCTGTTGTACGGCAAGGTCAAACTGTCGATCGCGACGACCAGCGGCGTGCGCACCGTCGAGGATTCGTTGAAGCTGATCCTGGCGGGTGCGGACGCGACGCAATTGTGCTCGGTCTTGCTTGAGCACGGACCGGCCTATCTCGGCACGATCAAAAACGGCTTGCGGGATTGGCTGATCCGGCATGAAGTAGCATCGCTGCATGAACTGAAGGGACAACTGAGCAAGCAACGCTGCGCGAATCCCGGCATTTTCGAGCGCTCAAATTATCTGAATCTGCTCGATAGTTACAGCCGGGCTCCAGGCGTGAGAAGTTGACACCTGCCTTTGCCGCGGAACCTTGCTGAAAAGGCCATTTCTAATCATGACAATAATTTTCCATTTTTCGATTAGCAGAGAGATACGCCATGAACGATACGATGCAGCAAGTTGAAAAAGAAGTCCGTGAGACTGTCGAATCCGGAGTCGACATTTACGAACGGGTTAGAAGCATTACGCTGAAGGCTTTGACCGAACGGACGCTGGATATCGACAACATCAAGGACGTGATGGAATCCGTGCTGAAAGGCATGAGCGACGGCTTGAGCCATCACTACGATCCGGCCAAACACGCATTCAAACAATCGACCGAGGCGCTGGACGACGCCCTGACAAAAACCGCCGAAGCCTCCAAACTGGCGATCGAGGAGGCGGCGGCGAATGTGGATGAGTTTTCCAGCCACGATTTCAAGCGGGCGGCCGAAGATTTGAAAAGCCTGGAGGGATTGTTTCTCGATACGATCGAAACGGTTGGCCGGCACAGCAATGAGACCGCATCCAAAATAGCCAGGGATTTTCTCTCCCATGCACGGGCGAACGGCACGGCGGTCGGAAAGCAAAGCCAAATCATTCTGGAGGGCCTCGATAATCTCAGGATTTCCGGACAACAAGCCGTGATGACCGGCGCAGCGGTAACGACTTCGGCGCTGGCGAAAATAGCCTCCGGGTTTTTGGCGGGGATCGCCGAGAGCCTCAATCCTGAAAAGCCTCGCAAATAGAAATAGAGATTAAAACATAAATCCATGTTGTGGGAATTGATCAATGCGGCCAAGGACTTAAGCCGGGCTCAGGATGTTGCGACGGTGCTGATCCGTTACGGTTTCGGAGGGCTCGTGCATGCGCTCGGCGTCGGGCGCGCGCTGGAACGCCTCGGCAAAACCTTGCATTGGCAACGCGTCGAGGAATATGCGGTTCTCGATACCCCGCACCGGGTACGGCGCGTGCTGGAGGATCTCGGGCCGACCTTCATCAAGATGGGGCAGATTCTCGCTACCAGGATGGATCTGTTTCCGCCGCCTTATATCGCGGAATTCGAAAAGTTGCTGGATGAAGTGCCGTCGCTTCCATTCGACGAATTGATTCCGCAGTTGCAGGAAGACATCGGCGGCGATATTGACGAAATCTTCCTGGCTATCGACCGTGAGCCGCTGGCCGCAGCCTCCTTGGCGCAAGTGCATCGGGCCATTCTTAAGGACGGCACCCCGGTAATCCTGAAGATTCGCCGGCCCGGCATTCGCCGTATCATCGAGGCCGATTTGAGGCTGTTGAATCGGGTCGTCGAAGTGATCGAGACCGATGTGCCGGAACTCCGCCGCTATCATCCGCGCGAGATTTTTCGGCAGTTTTCGCAATCGCTCCGGGGCGAGCTCGATTTTGCCGCGGAAGGCCGCCACGCCGAACGGGTTGCCGGCAATTTGGCCGCCAACCAGGACATCAAAATTGCCGCCATCCATTGGGAATTGACCGGCGAACGGCTGAATGTGCAGGAATATATCGAGGGTATTCCAGGCCGGGATCTGGCTGCTTTGGATCGGGCCGGATTGGACAGAAAATTGCTCGCCGAACGCGGGGCCAAGGCCGTATTGAAAATGATCATGGAAGACGGTTTTTTTCATGCCGACCCTCACCCCGGGAATGTGTTTTATCTGCCGGATAACCGGCTTGCCTTCATCGACTTCGGCATGATGGGACGGCTGACCGAAGAACGTCGCGGACAGGTGATTACGTTTTTATACGGCATGGTCAACCGGATGCCGATGAAAGTCGTCGAAATTCTCGAGGACTGGTCCGGAGTGATCAAGACCGATGAGCAGGCTCTGGCGATCGAAATCGACGCGTTTGTCGATCAATACAGTTCGCGTTCACTGAAGGACTTAAGTCTGCAAATGATGCTGGGCGATCTTTTGGCGATCCTGCGCGATCACAATTTGACGCTGCCGCCGGATCTGGCGTTATTGATCAAGGCCTATGTCACGCTCGACGGTTTCGGCCGCCATCTCGATCCGGATTTCAATACGCTGGTGTTTGCCGCGCCCTATCTGCAACAATTGATGGCGGACCGCTACCGGCCGGATGTGATGGCAAAGCGCGGCTGGCGCAATCTGATCGGCATCGTCGATCTGTTGTCCGCATTTCCGAAAGAACTGCACCAGTTGCTCAGAGCCTCCCGGAAAGGCGCGATCCAGGTCGATATCAACGTGAAAGGTATCGGCCAGTATGTCGACAAGATCGACGTGGCGATCAGCCGGCTGACGATGGGCATCGTGACCGCCGCGCTGATCATCGGCACCTCGATCATCATGACCGTCAAAGGCGAAAACGCAATCCTCAGCCTGCCGGTTTTGGGGTTCTTTGGTTACATCTTCGCCTTTCTCGGCGGCCTCTGGCTGCTGTTTTCGATCTGGCGCAGTAATAAGGGCAGTTAGGAAGGACTTAAAGGTTGCTTGATTTCCTCCATGCCCTTCTTTGTGAATCTAAAAGTTCGTGTAGAAATCAAACATGCTGCGGAATGCTTGTTCCTGGCGTGAGTGGCAAAATTTGACGAATTAGAATTGGCTGTCCGGCTAATTTTCGCTTAGCGTCAAGGGGATTTCTGTCGCGTTCTTCGCGGCGATTTTGAAGCCGCGCATTTCGAGTATGCCTTTGGTATTCAATGAAATGATCAGATACAGCGCTTCGGGATAGGCCGCCTGTTCGAGGTCTGTCGATGATGGGCGCGCGGGTGCGGCCGGGTGCGAATGATAGATCGCAAAGAGTTGTTCGTCCTGATCGCGCATTGCGGCCATCGCGGCGATTTGCTGTTTGGCGTCGAGCAGAAAGCGCTGTTCGGGGTGATCGGCAACATTTGAGACCGGATAGCAGGTCGTCGGGACGCCGTTTTTGCCTCCGACCAGTCCGCAAATTTCGGCGTCAGGAGAGTTTTGGGCGATGTGCAGTAATTGTTGGGCGAGTTTGCGCGGGATGTGGATTTCTTCTTGTGCGTGCATGGCGAATTCAAGCTAAAGGTGAAAGGGACAAGGCGAAAGGGATATTGCTTCAGCTTTTTGCCTTTCGCCTATCGATTTCTTCCATACGTTGCCCGGGGCCGCCCGGACAAATCTTTATAAGTTTGCACGCTATCATAACCCAAATTCCGAAAAATCGACTGCACGGCGTGTTCCTGATCGTAACCGTGTTCGACCAGGAGATGGCCGCCGGTTTTCAGGTAAGGACGGGCGTCGCTTGCAAGCGTTTGAATGTCGGCGAGGCCCTGGTGCGGCGCGGTTAGCGCGGATCTGGGTTCGAAGCGCAAATCGCCCTGATCGAGGTGGCTGTCGTTTTCGGCGATATAAGGCGGATTGCTGATTACTAGATCGAATTTTTCCGGCGGCGCCGAGGCGAACCAGTTGCTATGAATGAAGCGAATACGATCGGCTTGATGTTCTGATGCATTGTGTTTGGCGATCTTCAGCGCGGCTAGGCTCAAATCGGTCGCGGTCACTTCGGCATTCGGCAACTCCTTGGCCAGCGTGATCGCAATGATGCCTGAGCCGGTGCCGAGGTCGATGAGTTTCGCCGGTTGATCTTTCGGAAGCAGGGTCAGGCTGATTTCGATCAGGAGTTCGGTTTCGGGGCGCGGAATCAGCACGTCGGGGGTAACCTGAAAGTCGCGCGACCAGAATTCGCGGCGTCCGGTCAGATAGGCGATCGGCGCACCTTGATGCCGTTGCTGAAGCAACGCATTGAAACGCTCGATTTGATCCGCCACCGGCTCTCGGTCCGGCCAGGCGCGAAGATATGACCTGGGCTTGTCCAGCGCGAGGCTCAGCAGGATTTCCGCATCGAGCGCGGCCGAGTCGGAACCGGCAGCGAGTATGGCGACCGCATCCCTGAGTAACGTTGCTATCGTGGTCATCCGGCTTAGTCTTCGCCCAGTTGGGTCAGAAGTTCCGCTTGATGCTCGCTGATCAGTGGCTGTACGACTTGTTCGAGACCGCCTTCCATGATGTCGTCGAGTTTGTAAAGGGTCAAGTTGATGCGGTGGTCTGTCAGGCGGCCTTGCGGGTAGTTGTAGGTGCGGATGCGCTCGGAGCGGTCGCCTGAGCCGACCTGCAATTTGCGCGCTCTGGCCTGTTCGGAACTTTGCTTTTCCTGCTCCGCGGCAAGCAGCCGCGATTGCAGCAGCGACATTGCGCGGGCGCGGTTTTTGTGCTGCGAACGTTCGTCCTGGCATTCGACCACTACGCCGGTCGGAATATGGGTAATCCGGATCGCCGATTCGGTTTTGTTGACGTGCTGACCGCCGGCGCCCGACGAGCGGTAGGTGTCGATACGTAGGTCGGCCGGATTGATATCGATCGCATCGACTTCATCGATTTCGGGCATGATCGCGACCGTGCAGGCCGAGGTATGGATGCGGCCTTGCGATTCGGTTTCGGGAACGCGCTGTACCCGGTGTGTGCCGGATTCGAATTTCAATTGCGAATATACGTCGCGCCCGGAGACGCGCAGGATGATTTCTTTATAGCCGCCATGCTCGCCGGGGTTTTCGCTGATCACTTCGGTTTGCCAGCCCTTGCGTTCGGCATAGCGCTGATACATGCGGGAAAGATCGCCGGAAAAAATTGCCGCTTCATCGCCGCCGGTGCCGGCGCGTACTTCGAGAAAGATATTGCGGTTATCGTTCGGATCCTTCGGCAGCAACAGGATCTGCAGTTCGTGTTCGAGTGCTTCGATCAGCGCCTCCGCGTCGCGGATTTCCTCGCGAGCCATCTCGCGCAGTTCCGGGTCGCTGTCATTGGCCATGTCCTGGGCGGATTGGCGCTGCGTTTGGGCCTGTTCATAACGCCGAAAGCAATCGACCAGGGGGCCGATCTGTGCGTATTCCTGGCTCAATGAGCGCTGCTGCTTTTGATTGTTTTGAACTTCTGGTTGGGAGAGGAGGGAGGCGATTTCTTCGTAACGTTCGCTTAGATTTTCCAGTTTGAGTTTGATGGAGTCTTTCATTGAGAGTGTTGTAATTTCAGAATTTCGCGAGCCGCGGCGATCAGGTCGTGTCTTTCGTTTTCGGCAGCGGCTCTTATTTGCGCGCTCGGAGTATGAATCAGCTTGTTAGTCAAGCTATGGGCCAACCGGTTCAATGCTTCTTCGGGCGGCGCGCCATTTTTTAACATGGCGAGCGCTTTTTGCAAAGCTTCTTCTCTAATCTGTTCTGCCTGCCGGCGATAATCCTGAATCGTCGTCTGGGCGCCTTGCGCGCGCAACCAGGCCAGAAAATTGCCGACCTGCGTGTCGATGATCTCCTCGGCTTGCTCGGCGGCCTGGCGGCGAGAATTCATGTTTTGATCGATCGTGTTTTTCAGATCGTCAACGGTGTAAAGGTAAACGTCCCGGAGTTGTTCGACTTCCGCTTCGATGTCGCGCGGCACGGCTAGATCGACCATGAACATCGGTTTGTGTTTGCGTTTTTTCAGTGCACTCTCGACACGGCCTTTGCCGAGGATAGGCAATTGGCTGGCGGTCGAGGAGATCACGATGTCGGCTTCTTCCAGATGATTCGGCAGTTCCGATAAGGCGATCGCAAAGCCGTTGAATTGCATCGCCAACGTATGCGCCTTATCATAGGTGCGGTTCGCGATGATGATGCGCCCGATGCCTTGCTGTGTCAGGTGTCGGGCGGTCAGTTCGATGGTTTCGCCGGCGCCGATCAACAGCGCGGTTTGATCGCTGAGGCTGTCGAAAATCTGCTGCGCCATTTGCACTGCGGCAAAGGCGACCGAAACCGGGCTCGAGCCGATCGCAGTGTCGGTGCGGACTTTCTTCGCTGCACTGAAGGTCGATTGAAACAGCTTGCCGAGTTGTTTGCCTATCGTGCCGGCTTCGAGCGCGGCCTGATAGGCGGTTTTCATTTGTCCGAGAATCTGCGGTTCGCCAAGAATCATCGAATCCAGTCCGCTGGCGACGCGGAACATGTGGCGGATTAATTGGGTGTCGGTATGGCAATATAAATACGGCGCGAAGTCGGCGGGGCGGATATCTCGGCTGCTGGCGACCCAATCGACCAATATCTGCCCGTCCGGCGAATCGGTCGTGCAATAAAACTCGGTGCGGTTGCAGGTAGACAGGATTGCCACTTCACGGATTTCTTGGAGGCGCGCCAGTTCCTGTAAGGCCGAATCCAGTATTTCGGTAGGGAAAGCCAGGCGTTCGCGGACCGCAAGCGGGGCGGTATTGTAATTGAGTCCTACGGCAAGAAGCGTCATGGTTTTATCGATAATTTCAAACGGCGGCTGCCGGATTGAGCTTTACATTCATTCGTGTGTCTATGCAGATGTGATTAGCGTATTTTACTTGAGCCGATAGGAATAAATTTAGATGCGTGAATCATCCGATTTTCCTTATAATCTTAGGCCTGACGAATTATAGGACGTTTTTGTGTTAATTTTTAGATTGTTTGCGGTGTTAGCCCTTATTCTACTCAATGGTTGCGCCAGCTCGCCAGAAAAACCGCAAGAGCCCGTGACGCCGGCAGCTTCCGCTCAGTCGATCAAAAAAGAACTCCCGAAACAAAGCGAGGCGAAAACAGAAATCGACCAGGACGTACTGTTTATGCTGATGTCGGCGGAGATTGCCGGTCAGCGCGGGCAGTACGAACTGGCCTATGAAGGTTATATCGAAGCGGCTAAGCGGGTCAAGGATCCGAAGCCTGCCGAAAGGGCGGCGATGATCGCGATGTATCTGAAGGATGCGAAAAAATTAAAAAAGTCGCTGGCGTTATGGCTAAAAAAGGAGCCGCGGAATCTTACCGCGAGAAAACTCGCGGTATTGACCAGCTTGAAGGATGGGGACCAACAAAAAACGCAGGAACATCTGGCCGCAATTTTGGACAGCGATCCGGCCGGTTTCGAGAGCGCGGTGCTGGAAATTGCAAACGCACTCCAAAGCGAAGGCAAGCTGCCGGTCGTTTACGACTCGCTGGAAGCGTTGTCGGTCAAGAAACCGGATCAGGCGATCATTTATTATCTCCAGTCGATCATCGCGATGCAGATGAAAAATCAGGATCTTGCCGAAAAAAAGGTCGAGCAGGCGTTGAAATTTCAGCCTGATTGGGACAAGGCGTTGGCTTTCCAGGCGCAGATTGCGGTATTGTCTGGCGATTTGCCGAAAGCGGTTGGCTTGTTGCGCAACGTCCATCTGAAATATCCAGACAATCAAAAAATCAGCAAAATGCTGACGCAGCTGTTGATCAAGACCGGTGAGTACGATGAGGCAGGCAAGGTCTATCAAGCACTGGTTGAAAAAGATCCGAAGGATTTTGAAAGCTGGCTCGCGTTGGCTCTGGTGGATATGCAGTTGGATCGGGACAACGAAGCCGAAAGGATTTTGAAGAAACTGCTTGATGAAAACGAATGGCGGGAGCAGGCTAGGTTTTACCTCGGCAAGCTGGAGGAAAAGCGCGATAACATTAAAAAAGCACTGAACTGGTATGATCAGGTTAGAGCGGAGCCTTTCAATTTCGAGGCGGGCGTCGCCGCGGTCAATCTGCTCGCGCATGACAAGCAGTATGATGAAGCTATTTCGCGTTTGGAGTCTATGCAAGACAGTTTTCCAAAGGAAAGGATCCGTATTACGCTGATGAAGGCGGAATTGCTGAATCAGCAGAAACATTATCAAGAAGCCTATGATGTCCTGACTGCGGCGCTTTCTGAGCAGCCGGACAGCAAGGAGTTACTCTACACTCGTGCATTGCTCGCCGAGCGGATCGACAAACTGGATGTGCTGGAGTCCGATCTGAAAAAAATTCTCGCGCAATCCCCGGATAATCCGGAAGCGCTAAATGCGCTTGGTTATACGCTGTTGAGTTTTCCAGCGCGTCTGGACGAAGCCGAGAAATATTTGCTGCATGCTTTGAGACTGCAGCCTAATGAGCCGGTTATTCTGGATAGCTACGGATGGCTGTTGTTCAAGCAGGGTCATGCTCAAAAAGCCTTAGAGTATCTGCAGCGGGCTTATGCGAAACAGAGAGAAAACGAGATTGCTGCACATATCGCCGAAGTGCTCTGGGCCTTGGGGAGAAAAGACGAGGCGAGACAGTTGTTCGACAAAGCTATTAAGGCTGCGCCGGATGACGAATATTTGCTCGATTTCAAGCAAAGAATATTGAACCGCGCGGAATGATCGGCCTGATCGCGTATTGATGATGCAGAACGAAATCTATTGCTCTTCCGATGTTGGATGGAAAGGGTTCGCGCGGGTGCAGGAAAAAGCAAAATGGCTGCTTTGCGCGGCGTTAGCGGCCGCACTGCCGGGCTGTGCTCTATTCACTGCGGTTCCGCCCGAAATATCTTATTCAAAAGCTATAAATCAGGAGCTATATCGCCTGGAGCCGTGGTCGTTGGAAGGCCGGGTTGCATTGACGGGCGAGCGCGATTCCTGGACTGCCGATCTGGCCTGGGCGCATCAGCGTGATGACGAACAAATCAAGTTGTCGGGGCCGTTGGGGCAGGGGGCTGTCATGATTCATCTGGCCGGCAATGTCGTCACGGTGGCGCAGGGCGACGGCAAGGTCGAGTCGTCTGGCGATCCCGAGGGTTTCATCAATCGGCAATTGGGCGTGTTTGTGCCGGTCGCTTCGCTACGTTACTGGGTGCTCGGTCTGCCTGAGCCCGGTCAGGATGTGGAAGACGCCGATAGCGGCTTCAAGCAGTCAGGCTGGACGGTTGCGTTCCAGGCAATGCAGCCGGTCGGACAGTTGCTGTTGCCGCGTAAAATGTCGGTCGCGAATGACCGAGTCAAATTAAAACTGATCATCGATCAATGGACTCTCAATGGCAGAAATGCACACTAATTTGTCGGCATGGGCGGAGAAATGGCCCGCGCCGGCAAAATTGAATTTGATGTTGCGTATCATCGGGCGACGCGCCGATGGCTATCATCTGTTGCAGACGGTATTTCAGTTCATCGATTTGTGCGACTGGATCACTTTTCATCCGATCTGTGAAGATCGGGTCAGTCTTTTTCGAACGCTGCCAGGCGTGGCGGAATCGGATGATTTGACGGTGAGGGCGGCGCGATTGCTAAAAGCTGAGACCGGTTATGCAGGAGGGGTTGCGATCGAAGTCGAAAAAAAATTGCCGATGGGTGGCGGATTAGGTGGCGGTAGTTCGGACGCTGCAACGACGTTGGTGGCGCTGAATCATTTATGGGGGCTAGGTCTGCCGATAAAGCGGTTGATGCATCTTGGCTTACGGTTGGGCGCCGATGTGCCGGTCTTTGTGTTCGGTCAGGCAGCCTGGGGCGAGGGTGTTGGCGAGCTGCTGGAGCCGATTCGAGTGCCTGAATGCTGGACTGTCGTAATCCGTCCGGATTGCCATGTGAATACCGGAGAAATTTTTTCGGATAAAAACTTGACACGAGATAGTAAATCAATCAAAATGGCCGACTTTATCGCCGGGCAATGTCAAAACGATTGTCTAGATGTTGTGGGTCGGCGTTATAAAGCAGTTGGGGAAGCTTTGATTGCTTTGTCCGAATTTGCGCAAGGCAGGCTGACAGGGACAGGGGCTTGTGTGTTTGCGCAGTTTAATTCGGAGCAGTCCGCGAAAAGCGCATATCAGGCGCTTGCAGGCAAATGGCAATGCTATTTGGTCAAGGGGCTTAATGAGTCTCCTTTGTATGCGAAGCTGCGGGCTGTAAAAAATATTTCATAATTATTGGGTCGTCGCCAAGCGGTAAGGCACGGGGTTTTGATCCCCGCATACCAAGGTTCGAATCCTTGCGACCCAGCCATTTTCCCGCATCAAGTCGAGTTCATTTTAGGAGTGATAAAAAATGAATGAATCCGCAATGATGGTGTTTTCCGGAAATGCCAATCTGGCTTTATCAGAAGGTATTGTAAGAAAGCTCAATATGCGGCTCGGTTTGGCGAGCGTGGGTCGATTTAGCGACGGAGAGGTCGCTGTCGAAATTGGAGAAAACGTCCGCGGCAAGGATGTTTTTGTTATCCAGCCGACCTGTTCGCCGAATAATGAAAACTTGATGGAGTTGTTGGTGATGATCGACGCGTTGAAGCGGGCGTCGGCATCAAGAATCACTGCGGTGATCCCTTATTACGGCTACGCCAGGCAGGACAGGCGGACTCGCTCGGCGCGGGTGCCGATCACCGCGAAGCTGGTTGCGAAAATGATCGAGCAGGCGGGTGCGCATCGTTTGTTGACAGTCGATTTGCATGCTGACCAGATTCAAGGTTTTTTTGATATTCCTGTTGATAATGTGTATGCCTCGCCGATTTTGTTGGGTGATGTATGGCGACAGAAATATCATAGATTGATGGTGGTGTCGCCCGATGTTGGTGGGGTTGTAAGAGCGCGGGCGTTAGCCAAAAGGCTCGATGATGCGGATCTGGCGATCATCGACAAGCGCAGACCGAAAGCCAATGTCTCCGAGGTGATGCACATCATTGGCGATGTTGATGGGCGCAGTTGTGTTCTGGTCGATGATCTTGTTGATACGGCGGGCACCTTGTGTCATGCGGCGAAGGCGTTGAAAGACCATGGCGCAATCAAGGTGGTTGCGTATTGTACGCATGCCGTGTTGTCGGGGGCGGCTATCTCGAATCTCGAGCGCTCAGTCCTGGATGAGTTGGTGGTGACCGATACGATTCCTTTGCGGCCCGAGGCTGAGGCGCTGGGGAGAATCAGGCAGCTTAGCGTCGCCGAGTTATTAGCTGAAACGATCAGGCGCATTGCGGTCGGTGAGTCGGTCAGTTCGCTGTATGTCGATTGATAGAATAAAGTTTTGCGCGTTGAAGCGCGGGGTTAAGAAAAATGTCTAACGTATTTGAATTTGTTGCTCAGGCTCGTGGGCAGTCGGGAAAAAACGCGGCAAGAAATGTGCGTCGCCAGGGCAGTGTGCCGGCGGTGATATACGGTGGTCATCAAGACCCGCAAATGCTGGTTTTGAATCATAATGAAGTGATCAAGCATCTTGAGCATGAGGCGGTTTACTCTCATATTCTCGATGTCACGATTGATGGTAAAACCGAAAAAGCGGTTTTGAAGGGCGTGCAGCGTAATCCGGCAAAATTCCAGGTCATGCATCTCGATTTCATGAGAGTTAGCATGTCCGAAGCAATCAAGGTGCATGTTCCGTTGCATTTCATCAACGAAAGCACCTCTGTTGGCGGCAAAAAAGGCGGCGTTGCGGCGCATTCCCTGGTTGATGTAGAAGTTTCGTGCTTGCCGGGTGTATTGCCTGAGTTTATAGCGGTTGATCTGGCTAAGCTGGATGTTGGGGGGTCGATTCATCTTTCGGATCTCGTATTGCCTGCGGGCGTCGAGATTGTGGCGTTGGCTCAAGGTCCCGAGCATGACTTGCCGGTTGTGTCGATGATGGCTGGTAAAGCAGGTCAAGACGAATCGGCTGTCTGATTGAAAAAGTGATAAAGCTTGTTGTTGGTTTGGGAAATCCAGGGCGGCAATACGAGAAGACCCGGCACAATGCCGGGTTTTTGTTTGTGGATTATCTTGCGCGCGAGTGCGGGGTGGCGTTCACGGAGGTGGCCCGGTTTTTTGGTGAGGTTGCAGAGTGTAAGGTCGCGTCCGAAAAACTCTTGCTGCTGAAGCCGGCGACCTTTATGAATCGAAGCGGTCAGTCGGTTGGTGCGCTGCTGAAGTATTATAAATTACAGCCGGAGCAATTGCTGGTTGTGCATGACGAGCTTGATTTCAATCCGGGCGTCGTCAAGTTGAAGAAAGACGGTGGTCATGCCGGTCATAACGGTTTGCGCGACATCATTGCGCATTTGGGTACGAAAGATTTCTATCGTTTGCGATTGGGAATAGGTAGGCCTCCAGCAGGGAAGGCGGTTGCTGAATTTGTGTTGTCCGCGCCGTCAAGGCAGGAATCGGATTTGCTGGATGCTGCGATCAAAACCGGGCTAGATTTTGTGCCGCAATTGGCGGCGGGCGAAATCGACGCGGTAATGAACAGGATTAATGCATAGGACTGGTTTTTTTAGGTTATCTGCTTAATCTTTTCTTGACAGGGTGTTTTTAATAAAAGATAATGTGCGACTAACTCGTTATCGGAGAGGTTCCCGAGCGGCCAAAGGGATCAGACTGTAAATCTGCCGGCTCTGCCTTCGGAGGTTCGAATCCTCCCCTCTCCACCAACTTTTTTTGAAGTTCTGCGGGTGTAGTTCAATGGTAGAACTCCAGCCTTCCAAGCTGATCACGTGGGTTCGATTCCCATCACCCGCTCCAAAAAAGAATTCTGTGACGCTGCCCATATAGCTCAGTAGGTAGAGCACTTCCTTGGTAAGGAAGAGGTCACCGGTTCAAATCCGGTTATGGGCTCCAGATATTTGAATGTTTTTAAAGGTTTATTCACATGGCCAAAGAGAAATTTTCCCGTAGCAAGCCACACGTTAACGTCGGCACCATCGGACACGTTGACCACGGCAAAACCACATTGACGGCAGCGCTGACCAAAGTTATGGCGGAATT